>JADGAZ010000007.1:0-114291 GCA_015231755.1 Magnetococcales bacterium
TTCGTGATGGAACGGGGGGTGCCGCATATCGAAATGGCAGGTATCCATTATCGGGATCGTTTGCTGCGGCTGGAAAAATTGGTGTGGAGGCATGAGTTTGGACATTACATAGATTATTGGCTTGATGGCTTCACGGAGGGTCCGATCAGCTTTCGGGATGGGGGTATGCGTCGTGCGGTGGTCATGGAGGGGCGGGCCATCGGGATGCGGGCTGGTCTGTTGGGATCCGGGGAGGGGCGCAGGCGCACGGTATTGGCCACCAACCGGGTTTTGTACGGGTTGCGTGAGGTTTGGCGGGGGTTGGCGCCTCAGGCCCGTTCGGGTTGGATGGATGGGGAGTTGCGGGGGTTCGGGTTGACGTTGAATCAGGTGGAGGGGGCTTTGGAGGTGGATTTGGGGTATCGGGGATTTGAGGAGGATCCGGAGCGTTTGTTGATGTTGTTGGTCGCGTTGCGGCGCCGGGATGCTTTTTTATTCGGGGAGCAGGTTTTGGAGTGGGGGCGGCGGCGTCATCAGGAGATGGGAATGGCGTTGATTGTGGCGGATTTGTTTGGGGCGTTGACGGGCAACGTGGTGGGGCGTGGTCATTCGGAGGGCTATTATCGGGACTCTCCGGCGCGGCGCGGGGGGGAGGCTTTTGCCAATGGTTTGGTTTTGTTGGGGGATGGCAATTTGTTTTGGAGTCGGGTGTTGATGGTTTTGGCTCCCCGTTTTGCCGGACGGTTGATGGCGGTGTTGCGTGGGGCGGGTCAGGCTCCCCCGGAGCAGGCGGAGAGGTGTTCCCAGGCGTTCAGGTAATCCAGCAGGTGGGGTTTGACGACCGCTTCGCGGGTGATCATGTCCCGGGCGCGTTGTTGTTCGGTTTGGTAGTCGTCCGGGGAGATGAGGCCGGCGAAGTGGGCCATGCGCAGCCAGACCAGATAGGTTGTTATCGCATCTCTTTCATTGTAGGCGATGATTTTATCCAATTGGCCATCGAGCCACATTTGGGGCACGTCGTCACCGGAGGCATCCATTTTTCCCGGGATGCCGGAGAGGACTGCCAGTTCGTGGAGGGACGGGGAGCCTTGGCCCCAGCCGGGGGCGGCGAAATCTTTCAAGTCGATGTGCCAGTCGCCGCCTTTGGCGAAGTAGTCCACGCCTTCCCAGGGTTTGGCGGGGCGGCGGGCGAAGCCGGGGGCTTGGATGCCCAGGCAGATGCCCCGTTGGGTGAGGATGCGCAGGTCTGCCGCCATGGAGTTGTAGCCCACCAATTGGGGGTGGCGTTCGCCGATGGCGGAGAGGAATTTCTGGATGATCTCTTTTTCGCTGGTTGGGGTTTGGGGATCTCGGGGCAGGGAGAGCAGCGACAGGGTGACCCGGCCATCCGAGTGGAGGTGGCGTTGGACGGCGGCGATGGAGACCATGCGGCACAGGATGGTTTTGAGGTACGGTTGGGGGTTTTCTTCCGTGGCGCCTCCGTTTTTCCACATGGTTTGCATGACTTCGTGGTCCGGGGTTTCTTCCGGCAGGTTATGCAGCAGGCGTCCGGCTTTGGGATCCGGGATCCATTCCGCGTCGAAGGCCCAGACCAATTTATGGATATTTTTGAACATGGGATGGGTGGGTCCGGAGGCGGGAGGGATGGGGTTATGGGGGTGGGAGTGATCATAGCGGAACCCGTTCGGGGTTGTCATGTGCTTTTTTGACTATTGAAAAAAAAGAGAGGGTCTGGGAGATGAATCTCCCAGACCCTCTCTTTTTTTTCAATGGTTGGAACAGAAATTGGAGCGGATTGGAAGCCTTACCTTACCGATTGTCTGGGTCGCTGACCATCTTGATCGGAATGACCTTCGGGCTGGATTCCTGACAGGAACCCTTCCGCTGATCCCCGGATGAAGAACAACCTTCCCCTCCCCCACATCCGCCACAACCGGAATCCGCCCCCGCCGACCGGGAAAACATCCGCTTTAGCCGCCTCAACATGTAAACCACACACCCCATCCCGATCAAAGTCAAAAGAACCGCATCCCAGGTGGCGTTCATGACAACCATCGACCCACAGTCACAATCCCAAACGCCAAACTCCAGGCAATCCCCAACGAAAACACCACCGAGAATCCAGCCCAATGCCATCCCCCCGCCTCACGCCGAATGGCGGCAACCGTGGCCAGACAAGGAGAATACAACAACGTGAACACCATGAACGCAAACGCAACCCGAGGCGGCATCGAACTGGAAAGCATCTTCTTGAGAGAGGCCGATTCCTCGGCTTTTTCCCGCTCCTCCGAATACAAAACCGCATAACTGGCCACCACCACCTCCTTGGCCATCAAACCGGTCAGAATCGCCACCGTATCCCGCCAGGTCAACTCCAACGGCGCAAACATCGGAGCCGCCGCCCGGGCGATCCGCCCCAGATGACTGTTGGACAATGCCTCCTGATCCCGCTGACGGGTCAACTGGGTGATGGCCTCCTGACGGGCCGGAGTCTCCGGAGTGGCCTGCAACCGCTCGATCTGACCCGCATAGTCCTGACTCCAGACGATCTCCTTGGGAAATTCTTTCAGAAACCATAACACTATGGAACCAATCAAGATTACACCAGCGATCTTGTTGAGGAAGTTCAAAGCGTTGTCCCACATGTGCCAAGTCAACGCCTTCAGGGTGGGCATGCGGTAAGGTGGCAACTCCATGATGAAACTCTCCGGCGCCCCCCGTGGCAACAGACGGTTGAGCAGCAAAGATCCTATCAACGCCATGGCCATGCTGATCAAATACATCAAAAAAACCATGCTGGCCGCATGCTCGCTGAAAAAAGCCCCGGCAAACAGGATGAATACCGGCAACCGGGCCGCGCACAACATGAAGGGATTGACCAAAATGGCGATCAATCGGGCACGGGGAGTCTCGATGGTACGGGTGGCCATCACCGCCGGAACATTGCACCCGAAACCGATCACCAAGGGAATCAACGCCTTGCCGTGCAACCCGAAGGTATGCATCAGCCGGTCCATCAGAAACGAAGCCCGGGTCAAATAACCGGTCTCGCTGAACATGGCCATGAAGAAAAATAAAATGACGATGTTGGGCAGAAAAACGATGGTGCCTCCAACCCCGGCGATCACCCCTTCCACCACCAGATCATGCACCATTCCCGTGGGCAGCCATCCCCCCACCATCTCCTTGACCCACCCCACACCCGCCTCGATCCAACCCATGGGATACTCCCCCAGGGTGAAGGTGGTCTGGAACATCAACCACAAGAAAACAAAAAACAAGGGCATCCCCAACAGCGGATGCAGCAACAACCCGTCGAGACGGGCCGTCCGGTCCGGAAGCGGCTCCCCGACAACCCCGGAACGGTCCACCACGGTGGTGATCAGTGTGTGGACATGAGCGTACCGGGCATCGGCGAACAACATTTCACACTCACCGCCATGCTCGGCAGCCAGCGCATCCCGCTCCTGCTGGATCATCTCCAGCAACGAGGCATGATCCCCTTCGCGACGCAACAAGGCGTCATCCCCCTCCAGTAGCTTGATGGCCAGCCAGCGGACCTGATGCGGGGTCATGCGATCCGGATGAAATTGACGGATCTGCGCGCTCACCCGCTCCACCGCGGCCACCAGATGGTCGTCATAGTCGATGACCACCGGCTCCGGGGTCTGTTCGCTGCGGGACATTTCCAACAACGTGGCGCGCAACCGGTCCAATCCCTGACCCGTCACCCCGTTGACCTTGATCACCGGTCCCCCCAGATGACGGGATAACGCTTCGGCGTCGATCGACCACTGCTTGCGCTCCGCCTCGTCGATCATGTTGAGCACAAACACCATGCGCCGTCCCATCTCCACCAACTGGGTGGTCAGGTAAAGCGCACGCTCCAGATTGCCCGAATCCAACACATTCACCCAGATGGAAGCCCGTTCGTCGTGAATGTAATCCCGGGCGCCACTCTCTTCCGGGGTTTGGGTGGTCAGGGCGTACAGACCCGGCAGATCCGCCAGACGGAAGGTCACCCCCTCGTAATCGAAAGTGCGCTCCCGTACCGAAACCGTCACCCGGGGATAGTTGCCCACCGGATCGTTGCTGCGACAAAGACGATTGAAAATCGTCGTCTTGCCGCTGTTGGGATTGCCGATGAGGCCAACGGTTACGGTTGGTTCGGAAGTCATGCCGGGGGCGCCTTGCTTTTTGATGTGGAGTGATTCAGACCGCGGAAACCAGAATGTTTCTGGCGTCGTCGTTGCGCAGAGAAAGACGGTATCCCAGCAGGGTATAAATGCGGGGATCCCCCAGAGGGGCCTTGGTCTCCAAAGCGATCTCGTTGCCCCGCACCACCCCCAAAGCCATGAGACGCCTCTTGGCGATGGCATCCCCGATGAGACCTTCGATCCGGGCGGATCGGCCTGCGGGCAATTCGGCCAGGGTGATGGATTTTTTTTCGGTGGCTGGAACGGCGGGCGTGGAATGATCCATGGAAGATCTCCGAAGGGCGACGGTTGAAAGGTGCTTTAAGAGTCCGGATTCATAATGTAAATGAAAAGCACTCTCATTGTCAAGCGGGAACCCGGTGTCAACGATGGGTTTATTGCCTGGGAATCGACGGGGTGTGCTGGATGTGACGCGGGGTTTTTGATCCGGTCTTTGTGAATTCATCCGACGCGATCGGTAAATGAATGTCTATTTTCAAGATCAGGGTGATAAACGGAAGCATTGTTTTTGCCGCTGCGTTTGACTTCATACAAGGCCAGATCGGCTTTGCGCAACAATTCATTGGGATCCATGTCGTGGAGGGGATAAAGCGCCACGCCAATACTGCAACCGATACGGCAGGATTGGTCGGATATTATGAATTCCTGTCCCATGGCGTGAATAATTTTGCGTGCAACCACCAATACATCTTCTTCGTGGGCGAAGCCGACCAGAAGAACGCAGAATTCGTCTCCCCCCAGTCGGGCGACCCGATCCGACTCCCGCACGCACTCCACGATCCGTTGACAGGATTGAATCAACAAGGCATCCCCGGTCTGGTGTCCGAAGGTGTCGTTCACCTGCTTGAACCCGTCCAGATCGATGAACAACACCGCGCACAGCCGATTTTCCCGACGGCCCCGCACCACTTCCCGACGACACTCTTCCAGGAAGGCCCGTCGGTTGAGCACGCCGGTGAGGGGATCGTACCGGGCCATTTTGGACAGATCCGACTCCAGGTGGTGGCGTTCCACGATGCCGGCCAGGGTATTGGCGGTGGCGTGCAGAAATTCCGCTTCTTCTTCGGGCAGGATGCGACCGTCCGGCACGAAAAGGTTGAGCACGCCCAGCAGACGCTTGCGGGACAGAATGGGCAGGATATGGTGTCCATGGGGCTTGATGCCCGGAAACCGGCTCTCGTGGCGATGATCGAGTTGGGTGGTGAACAGCATCTGTTGGGTTTCGGCCACCCGCCCGCACAGACAGTGGCCCAGCGGAATGCTTCGGCAGTTTTCCACCAATGCCGGGGGCAGTTTGACCTGGGCGGCCAGATACAGATGATTTCCGGAGTCGTGCATCAGAAAAATCGCCCCTTTGGTTTCGACGGTCAACCAGGGCACGGCCAGGATGGTCTCCAGGGCCGAGGTGAGCATTTGCGTCAAGGTGATGGGGGTCAGGGACATTTCCAGCAAAGAGGAGATGGCCATGCGGGAAGTCAGCGCCCGTTGATTGCGTTCGTCGATTTGCCAGCGGGTCCGCACCTCCCGCATGGCCAGGATGCCGGAGGCGATTTGTTCCGTCACTTTGGTCAGATAGTGGACTTCCCCCTCCCGGAACGCCTGTTCCCGGTCGGCGTAAAGATTCAATACCGCGATCACCTGGTCGCCATCCATCACCGGCAGCGCCACGGAAGAGATCAATCCCATCTCGATCAGTCGCGCTTTCCAGGGGTGGAGGGTGGGATCGGAGGGAATGGAGGGGCAGACCTGTGGAACTCGGGTCCGCACCGCCCGACCGGTGGGACCGTGACCGATTTCCACCCGTTCCGACCAACTGACCTGCAACCCCTGAACATAATGGTTACCCGCTCCCGCCCAGGCCACCGGTTCCACGCGGCGGGCCTCATCGCGGTGGGGCACCCCGATCCAGGCCAGACGATATCCCCCCTTGCGCACCACATGATTGCAGAAATGTCGAAACAGATCGGTCTCCGAGGTCGCCTGACTCAACGCCTGGGTGCAGCCGGTCACGGCATGCACGATGCGTTGGGCGCGTTTGAGTTCGTCTTCATGGCGTTGGAGTTGTTTTTTTAATTTATGAATCCGGTGTATCGCATGATGGTTGCACGGACACGGATTTTTCTTTTTGGAGGATTTCATGTTTCGTTTCCAACGATGGCGATTGAATTATAAAATTTGTTTGTCTATAAATGGATTTTGTCATGACTTTGTTTGATCTGTTGGCCATGTTTCAAACAGTTTGATCTGTTGGTTTTGTAAAACTCAATTATGTTCTAAGAATGAGGATGCTGGCAACTGTAAAACGGAGTGCCTGTTTGTCAGCATTATGATGACACGGGCAGGATTGCACGCTTTGTTTTGCATGGAAACCGGAGATTTGTTCTTGTGAATCTTTACAGGATTGGCTGTTGGACTGGTGGATCCGGCAGGATTTCTCAAAAAGAATGGGGAGATGATGATATGGGTTGGTTGTCGAATTTTCGCTCCGGTTAAGGGATGTCCGCTGGTGGCTGAGGTCAAATTGTGGGGGTGCCCTTGTGACCTGGGGGCATCGTGCCTATCTCATTCATCACAAGAACCTCTCTTTCCCCCGGTTTGACCCGAACCACAAGGATCCAAGACCATGCAACAGGAACGTTTGACCACCAAATCCCAGGAGGCCTTGCAACATGCCATCGGTCTGGCGGCGGGCAAACGTCATCAGCGTTTGGAGCCTGAGCATCTCCTGACCGCGTTGCTGGAACAGCGGGATGGCATGATCCGTCCGATTCTGGAGAAACTGGGAGTGCCTTTGGTCCGGCTTGCCGAGGAGCTGAACCGGCTGCTGGAGCGGATTCCCCGGGTGGAGGGGGCGGGGGCGGATCAGGTGTTGTTTTCCCGGCGCATGCAGGCGTTGTGGGCCGATTCGGACCGGCTCGCCCGGGAGATGCGGGATGCCTATGTCTCCACGGAACATTTTTTGTTGGCCATGGCCGAGGAGAAGGAGGGGGATCTGGCGCCGCTGCTCAAGCGTCTCGGGGTGACGGGGGAGGCGTTGCGGCGCACCTTGAGCGAGGTCACCGGCAATCGGCGGGTCACCTCCGCCGATCCGGAGAGCGGCTTTCAGGCGTTGGAAAAATACGGTCGCGATCTCACCGAATTGGCCCGTCGGGGTGAGCTGGATCCGGTGATCGGGCGCGACGACGAAATCCGGCGGGCGATTCAGGTGTTGTCCCGCCGCACCAAGAACAATCCGGTGCTCATCGGCGAAGCCGGGGTGGGCAAGACCGCGATTGTCGAGGGATTGGCGTTGCGGGTGGTGCGGGGCGACGTGCCGGAATCCCTCAAGGGGGTGCGTTTTGTCGGATTGGACATGGGCGCGTTGATCGCCGGCGCCAAGTATCGGGGAGAGTTCGAGGAGCGGCTCAAGGCGGTGTTGAACGAGGTGCGGGAGGCCAATGGTCGGGTGGTGCTGTTCATCGACGAAATGCATACCCTGGTGGGCGCGGGACGCACCGAGGGGGCCATGGACGCCTCCAATCTGCTCAAGCCCGCCCTGGCCCGGGGGGATTTGCACTGCGTGGGGGCCACCACCCTGGACGAATACCGCAAACATGTGGAAAAGGATCCGGCTTTGGCCCGTCGTTTTCAGCCGGTGATGGTGGGGGAACCCAGCGTGGAGGATGCGGTTTCGATTTTGCGGGGTCTCAAGGAGCGTTACGAGTTGCACCACGGGGTGCGCATCACCGACGGGGCCATCGTGGCGGCGGTGACCCTTTCCGACCGGTACATCACCGAGCGTTTTCTGCCGGACAAGGCCATCGATCTGGTGGACGAGGCGGCGGCCCGCATTCGCATGGAGATCACCTCCAAGCCCCAGACCATCGATGAACTGGATCGGCGCATTTTGCAACTGGAGATCGAGCGTTCCGCCTTGTCCAAGGAGACGGATCCGGTCTCCCGGGAGCGTCTGGCGCAACTGGAACGGGATTTGGCCAACGACAAGGAGCGTTCCGCCGGTCTCACTTTGCGCTGGCAGCAGGAGAAATCCCAGATCGACGCCGGACGCCGATTGAAAGAGACTCTGGAAAAATCCCGTCAGGAGTTGGAAGAGGCGGAACAGCGGGGGGATTTGAACCGGGCCGGGGAGCTGAAATACGGGGTGATTCCGGATTTGCAGCGGCGCATGCTCGAATCCGCCGCCGCCACCCCGGAGCGGGATCGGCTGTTGCGGGAAGAGGTGGGGGAAGAGGAGGTGGCCGCCGTGCTGGCCCGCTGGACCGGCATTCCGGTGGCCCGCATGCTGGAAGGGGAGCGGGACAAGCTGTTGGCCATGGAGTCCCGGCTCGCCAAACGGGTGGTGGGTCAGGAGGAGGCGTTGTCCGCGGTTTCCCGGGCGGTGCGGCGGGGACGGGCCGGCTTGGGAGATCCCAATCGTCCCATGGGTTCGTTTTTGTTTCTCGGCCCCACCGGGGTGGGCAAAACCGAACTCACCAAGGCGTTGGCGGATTTTCTGTTCGACGACGATCGGGCCATGACCCGGCTGGATATGTCCGAATATATGGAAAAACACTCCGTGGCCCGCCTGATCGGCGCCCCTCCCGGTTATGTGGGGTTCGAGGATGGGGGACAGTTGACCGAGGCAGTGCGGCGGCGTCCCTACGGGGTGGTACTCCTTGACGAGATCGAAAAAGCCCATCCGGATGTGTTCAACGTGCTGTTGCAGATCCTCGACGACGGACGGCTCACCGATTCCCAGGGACGGGTGGTCAATTTCAAGAATTCGGTGATCATCCTTACCTCCAACATCGGTTCCGCCCATCTGGTCGCCACCCAGGAACAGACCCCGGAGCTGACCCGTGCCCGGGTGATGGCGGAATTGCGGCAGGCCTTCAAGCCGGAATTCCTCAATCGTCTCGACGAGATCATCTTTTTTCACCGCCTGGAGGCCGGACAGATGGAATCGGTGGTGGAGATCCAACTGGATCGGATCCGTCAGGTTCTGGCCCGGCAGCGCATCACCCTGGAGTTGACCCCTGCGGCCCGGCAGTGGTTCGCCCGGGAGGGATTCGATCCCCACTACGGCGCCCGGCCTTTGAAACGGCTCATGCAGCGCCACTTGCAGGATCCTTTGGCCGAGGCGCTGCTGGCGGGAAAATGCCGTCCCGGCCAGACCGTCACCGCCGATGCCGACGCCAACGGGGTGAAATGGGACATGGGGTGAATCTCTCCCCTTTTGTCACTTGGACCGTTATGATAAGATGGTGGTCAACCTATCGAAATCATTGAAAGAAAAGAAGGGGTCTGGGGGATTCGTCCCCCAGGGGTTTGCCTTTGATTCTTTAAGAAAAAATGAATCCTTTTCAGGGATTGAAACCCTGGGGGATGAATCCCCCAGACCCCCTTTTCTTTTTTAATAGTAGATCTTTCACAGCGGATCGTTTGAATGCTTATCGAATTCAGCGTCACCAACTACCTCTCCTTTTGCGAACGCCAGACCCTGAGCATGGCGGCCAGCAGTCAGTATCGGGAAAATCCGGAAAACACCTTCGCTCCCGGTCTGCCCCGCATGCCCAAGTTGCTCAAATCCACCGTGATCTACGGTCCCAACGCCTCGGGCAAGAGCAACCTGATCCGGGCCGCGTTGTTCATGTGGGATTTTGTGCTCAACTCCTCCAAGGGTCAGGAGGGGGACATCATCGATGTGCATCCTTTTTTGCTCAACAACAAAAACATGCAGGCTCCCAGCGTCTTCGAGATGATCTTCATCGAAGACGAGATTCGTTATCAATACGGCTTTGCCGTCACCCGGGAACGGGTCACCCACGAATGGCTCATCGCCTATCCCAGCGGACGCCCCCAACGCTGGTTTGAACGCTATCTGGACGCGGAATCCGGCAAGGAGGTGTGGAACCTCCACAAGAAATACATGCCCGGCAACCGGGAGGTGTGGCGGGATGCCACCCGCAAGAACGCCTTGTTTCTTTCCACCGCCATCCAGCTCAACAGCGCGTCGTTGCGTCCGGTGTTCGACTGGTTCGACAAACGGTTGCGGGTGTTCCGTCCCCATCTGGAGGTGAGCAAGGAGTTTTCCGCCTCGTTGTGCAAGGATGCGGAAGGATGCCTGAAAGTGTTGAAATTCCTCAATCAAGCCGACATGGACATCGAGGGGATCCGTCTGGAAAGCCGGTCGGTGGGGGATCTGGGCATGGAGGATCTTCCTCCGGAGGTGCGGGCCGCGCTGCAAAAAGAGATGTCCAGCACCATCGTCACCGAAGTGCGCTTTGAACGCTCCATGGCCGACACCGGCAAGCCGGTGCTGCTCCCCTGGGAGGCGGAGTCCAGAGGCACGCAGAAACTGTTCGCTTTGGCTTGGCCCTGGATGAACATTCTGGGACAGGGACGTGTGTTGTTCATGGACGAAATGGATACCAGCCTGCACCATCATCTGGTGAAATTTCTGTTCGGCCTGATGCACGATGTCAACACCAACCAGCATCGGGCCCAACTGATCAGCACCACCCACGACACCGCTTTGATGGATCCCGGGGCGTTCCGTCGGGATCAATTCTGGATGATGGAAAAAAGCGGGGATCGGTGCAGCGAACTGTATCCAATCTCCGATTTCGACATCGAACAGGGTGAGCCGTTGCAACGTCGTTATCTGGAAGGCAATTTCGGAGCCATTCCGACCTTCAAAAGGTTCAAGGAGTTGTGAGCGTCTTGCCCAAGGAAGGGATCACCCGTGGCAACGCCTCCCGGATCCGGGAGCGGGCCGGACCCACGCTGGAGCGGGCCACTCCCCGCCGTCCTCCCCACGATCATCATCTGTTGTTGGCCCCCGAGGCGGCCCTGGGTTATCTGGGCGCTCTGATCCTCGCTTTGGGCCTGGAAAAAAAGATTACCCTCGCCCCGTTGCCCCCCATGGCGCTGTGGCTGAAAACCTGCCGGGAGCAGATCCGCCGTTTTGGACCCTTCATGCGGATCGATTGCCTGTTGGAGTGGGATGGAACGGATGCGGATGGCCTTCAGGAGGGCTGGGAAGCGTTCCGGGAGGAGCTTGGCGCCGCCACCGGAGTCCGGCCCCGGCTGGTTTGCTGTCGTCCGGTGTTCGAGTTGTGGATTCTGCTGCATTTTGAATCCCCGGGTCCGGAGTGGGACCACGGGGAGTGGGTGCGGGAACGGGTACGGCAATGCCTGGAGACCCTGCCGGATTCCGGATCCGCCTCGCTGTGGGTTCGCACCGCTCCCCGGTTGGGTCTGGCGGTGCGACGGTCCAGGGAGATGGCCCGTGTGCGTGTCGCCGGTGGTTCCGGGGATGACCGACTGCCAGCCGTGCCCGGTACCCATCTGCACGAATGGATCTGCGGTTGGTACCGCATCGCCCGCTGTGATCTGCCCGCGGGCGACGGCGCGTCTTAGAGCCGATCCGGCCTGAACGCGCCGCCATCCGTCTTGGCGGGTGGATCTTCGTCGAAATCAGATCAATTCCCGTTGGCTTCCGGGGCGGGGTCCACGGCCTGGGGGGACTCTCCCTGGCCCTGCTGGAAAAAACGCCGCCGGACCCACAGCCCGATGAACAGCAGACCGATTCCGGTGAAGAAATAGATCTGGTAGTGCTTGATCTTGTCCAGAAAAGCCTCCATGGCGTGTCCGAAGATGAATCCGCCATAGGCAAAGCTGATGGCCCAGACGATGGCGGCCAGGGCGTTGAGGATCACGAAGCGCAACGTGCGGATTTCGCTGGCCCCCAGGGCGAACGGGGTGACGTTGCGCACGCCGTAGACAAAACGGAATCCCAGAATGAACCAGGTGTCGAAGCGTTGCAGCAGATCCATCACCCGATCCGTGCGCCGTTTCCAGCTTTCGCTGCTGGTGCGTTTGACCAGCAGATGTCCCCAGCGGCGACCGATGAAAAAATAGAGTTGATCCCCGCAATAGGTGCCGGCAAACGACGACAGGATCACCATATTCAGGTCCAGCAATCCGGTCTTGGCCATGTATCCGGCCACCAGCACCATGGTTTCTCCTTCCAGGAAGGTGCCGACAAACAAGACGATGTAACCGTATTCGCGCAAAAAAGCTTCCAGCGTTTCCATCATGCGGTATCCGTTCCTTGTGACGTGATGGGAGGGTATGGGAGGACAGAGGGTGGCGGTTTCAAGGGGGCGGCGTGTAGCCGTTGCGGGTCAGGATCTCCTGGCCCGGGGCGCTGACGATCCACTCCAGGAATTTTTTGATTTCTCCTTGAGGTTCCCCCAGGGTGTACAGATACAAGGACCGGGACAAAGGATAGGTATGGTCCAGGGTGGAGGCGGCGGTGGGGGGCACGCAGGGGGCGTCGGTTTCGTGGAGTTTGGAGACGCACAGGGTCTTGACCGCGTTGGTGACGAAGGCCATGCCCGAATAGCCGATGGCGCAGGGCATTTGCGCCACCATGTTCACCACCCCTTCGGAGGCGTCCAGGCTGAACAATTGCGGATCGAACTGTTCGTTTTTGTTGAGGATGGTCTGCCGGAAGAACATGTAGGTGCCGGAGTTGTTCTTGCGGCTGATGGGTTGGATCTTTTGATCCGGACAGCCGGGAATGCGGACGCCGAGGGAACTCCAGGAGAGCAGGGGATTGCCTTTGCTGTAGATTTCGGTCAGTTGCGGCAGCGACAGCCCGTTGATGGGATTGGAGGGGTGGACCACGATCGAAACCGCATCCTGGGCCACCACGTGGGCGACCGGGATGGCGTGGGCATGTTTTTTGGCGAACAGTTGCAGCTCCCGCTCCCGCAACTGACGGCTGACGGAGGCGATCTCCACATGGCCGTTGAGCAGGGCGGCGACGCCGTTGCCCGATCCTCCCCCCGTCACCTCGATGCGGACATGGGGTTCCCGCTCCTGATAGAGCCGCACCCACTCCTTGAGCACCTTGGACAGGGTGTCGGATCCTTTGATGCGGATCTGGGCATGGGGGGTGGAGCCTGAGGATTCGGAGGCCACCAGCAAACCCGGCAGCAGGATCACGCACAGCAGGAAGGTGGCAAAAAGCGTCGAGGGAGCTTTGGTTTTCATGGTTGATCCCACCTGCCCTGTCAGTGTCAGGAGTGCGGTTGATCCGGAGTACACGGGATGTGACGGGAGGTGGCCAACAATTCCGCCTCCATTTCCGGTGCCGCGACCCAGACCTGGGTGAGCGGGCCATCGAGGGCCAGGAGCGCTTCCAGGGATTCCCGTCCCCGTTGGCGGTCCGAATAGGCCAAAGGCTCGTCCAGGGCGATGAACCGGGCCGATTGGGAGCCGGAGCGGGCGGTGAGAGCCTGACACAGGGCCAGACGCAGAGCCAGATTCACCTGGCGACGCACCCCGGTGGACAGCGCGGTCATGGGGATCGGGTCGTTTTGGGTGGCGGAGCCGATCTCTCCGTTGAGGGCGTCATCCAGGCGCGGCGTGTGATAACGTCCCTGGGTGACCACAGGCACCAGTTGGGCCATCACCCGGTTCAACTCCGCCACGAACAGGGTGTGCAGCTCTCCTTCCGCCCCCTGGAGCAGCTTTCTGGCCAGGTCGCGGATGCCGATGGCGTGCCGATCCTGGTGATTTTCCGTTTCGCGGGCCGCCAGTTCGGCGTTCAGTCGGGACCGTTCCCGTCGTCTGGCCAGTTCGTGGGCCACTTCGGTGGCCACCCGGGTTGCCTGGGCCTGACGTGCGTTTTGCTCCTTTTCGGCCTCCAGGATCCGGGTGGCGATCCGTTCCCGCAGGTCATTCTGTCCATCCAGGAAGATTTGCAACTGTTCGGACAGGGGGTTCAGCTCCCCGGCCAGCAGGGTTTCGTCCATCAGGGGGGCACCCGCTTCCCGGGTCCAGCGGTTCAGGTCGTGGCGCCAGGGGGTGTTCTCCAGGGCGAGCAGTTGTTCCACCTGTTTTTTCAAAGGCTGGCTGGCAGCCTCGGGGATGGTGTCGATGGTGTGCCACGCCGTGGCCGCCTGGAGATCCTGTTGCGCCTTGTCCGCCATGGCCCCGCGGATGCGCATTCCGGCGAACCAGCGGGCGAGCAGATTCCACACCAGGAGCAACGAAAACAGTTCGGCGGTGTATACCAGCAACAGATTCGGCGCCCGATTCAAAAACGGCAGGGCGTTGGACAACAGAGGGGACAGCCAAGCGGGTAGCCGATCGTGCAGGATATGCTGCCACACCACCAGGGTGGCAAACCAACTGGCGAGACTCAACAGCAAAAACAAGGTGATGCGCCGACCCCGCAGGGCGCGCCGATCCCTGGCCCGCTGTTCCTTGTCCGTCAGTTCGGCCCGTTCCCGGGGGAGCGTGGGGGGATCGTCGGGATTCGGCGGGGCCGCCCCCAGCCAGCGCAACAGCCGATCCCGTTCCTCCTGGACCGTGGCCAGGATTTTTTCCAGACCCTCCAGCCGGGCCACCCAGCCCGCGTGCCATTGGCGCAACAAGGTGGCGGGGGGATCGATTGGACCCAAATGGTTCTCCAGACCCAGGGTTTCGATCTCCCGGAGTCCGTCATCCAGTCGGGCGCAATGGTTTTTCCACTCCGGCAGGCCGATGGCGGCGGGAGTCTGGATCAAGGGGGTGCAGGCGGACTCGATACGTTGTCCCGCCTGGACGATTCCCGCTTCCAGCCCGGACCACCGGGCGATGGTGGCGTTGGCGGTGGCGACCTGGGCACAGGCCTGCTGGTGTTTTTCTTCCAGCCGGGCCCGGGTCGATTCCTGGATGTTCAAGGTGACCAACGCGCTCCGCAGGGCCGCCTGTTGGTTTTGACGGGCTTCGATCTGTTGGGCGAGGGTTTGGCTTTCGGCGTCGAGGGAGGCTTCCAGCGCTTCGAGCCGGCTCACACCCGACAACGCCTTGATCGTGCCGCCGGGACGGCCATGGCGTCCCTGGGCCTGATAGAGGGTGTCCAGGTATTCGGAAAAATCACAGCCGATGAGGGGGCTCATGGCCCAGTCCACCGCTTCGACCCCCGAGGCCAAAAGCTTGCCGTCACGGGTGAGGGTGGCCTGATGGTTGCCCTGGCGGTCGAGTTGACGTCGCAGGGTGTGCGGAATCCGGTCCGGACCGATGAAGTCCAGGGTGACCGAACCCTGATCCGCTCCCCAGCGGATCGCCTTGGGAAGATCGGCGCCGGACAACTGGACCGTGCGTCCGAACAGGGCCAGACAGAGGGTTTCCAGAATGGCCGACTTGCCGGATTCGTTCGGGCCGGTGATGAGAATGCCACCGCGCTCGGGCAGATCGTCGAGATTCAGATGCTCGAAGCGCAGAATGTTTTCGGATTGGAGCCGCCGGATGATCATGCGGATGTCTCCCCAGGAGAGCGGGTGGTGTTCAGGCGGTTGAGCAGCAGTTCCGTGGCTTCCCGGAGTCTGGCGGCCTCGATGGAGCCTGTGGGATTGGGAAAGATTTCCAGCGCCTTGCGGCAGTGGGCTTCGAGAATGAACAACGGATCCTGGACGCGGAATGTGGCGCCGTTTGCGGACGGTTCAGGGAGGGACATCGGTTCACCTCGTGGCGGGCCGGGGGTCGTGAAGACGCAAAGAGGCTTGGATTGGAGATTCCGGGATCCATCTTATTCGTTTTGCGGTTCCGGGTAAACCCGGCATCTCACTAGATGAGGCGGATCGGCTGAAAACCGTTGCCCGGTTCGCGGAAATTGGTCACCTGACCCCGGTAGACCCGGGCCGCGACCCCTAAAATCCGATCCCGGTAGACAAACAGGCGTATATCGGTTTTCA
Source organism: Magnetococcales bacterium (assembly GCA_015231755.1). Lineage (NCBI taxonomy): Bacteria > Pseudomonadati > Pseudomonadota > Magnetococcia > Magnetococcales > Magnetococcales bacterium. The sequence goes on from JADGAZ010000007.1 coordinate 15,929, forward strand.
AGGGGGTGCCCTGGGGGTCCACCACGGTGAGGGAGGGGGGCACGTGACGTTGCACCAGGGTGGCGGCGGGGTCGAGGGAGTCGAAGCGGGCGCGGCTGATCTTGTCCCCCAGCAGCACTCCCCGTCCTCCGAATCCCTGGCAGGGTTTGAAGACCCAGCGTGCCCGCTCTTTCCAGACCTGGTTGCGGTCCCGTTGGTGGAGAAAGCGGGTTTCCGGCACGATGGAGGCGATGAAGGCCGCCTCTTCCGGGGAACATCCCAACCCGACCAGGGCCGCGGGATCCGACCAGACCACCAAGTGGCGTTTGTCCGCCAGCAGACCGTAGAGGCGGGGATTGGGGGTGAGGCAGACGGTACGGTTGAGCCAGGCGGCTTTCAGACCCGCGAGGGGTGGGCTTTCCAGGTAGAAATCGCAGTGGCGGTTGTAGATCAGATCCACCCGGTTTCCGGCGTGGAATACCCCGTCGGCGTTCATTTCCAGTTTGGACGGATCGAGAATGGCGCAGGGGCTACCGGCGGCGGTGAGCAGGGTGGCGCAGGCGACCATCTCCGGATACAGGAACTGGGCTTCCGGTTGGGCGTCCAGGATCACGATGCGCCGGGGTCTGGCCGCAGGATCGCCGCTGAAGCGGGCCATCTCTTCCCAAAAGGTTTCCAGCAGTCGGGTCTGATGGGGATCTTCGAGGTCGAAGATCTCCGGGGGAAAGGTCGGACCCGGGGGGAAACAGGGATTCTGGGCGCAATGGGCCATGAGGGCGCCACCGGCATTGGTGTTGACCTCGATCAGGCGCGGTCCATCCGGGGTGAGATGAAAATCATAGCCCATCATCACCGCCTCGTGACCCGGATCGAACCGGGCGGTATCCGGGGTGTCCGGCAGGAGGCGGGGATGGTTCAGGGCCAGTCGGCGCAGGGCGCGGGTCAGCCGGATCATGTGGCGCAGATCCCGGCGGCGGATGGTGGCGTGGGGGCGGAGGGGATCCGGCTGCCAGGAAAGGGGGCTTGGGGTCATGGAGCGGTCTCCGGTCGGGCGGCGAGCAGGTTGGCGGCGCGCTGGGAGGCCAGGGTGCCGATGAGGGCGGCGAGTGCCAGAGTCAGGAACATGGCTGCGTGACCGAACCGTTGAAAGATCACCCCGGAGAGGGCCATGCCCAGTCCACCCCCCATGCCATAGGAGAGGGCCGAAAGCCATCCCTGGGCCGTGGCCCTGGCCCGGGGCGGGGCGAAGTCGTGAACCCGGCGCACCGAGGAGACGTGAAAGGTGCCGAAGGTGAATCCGTGCAGCAGTTGGGCGCAGGCCAGCAGGATGATTTCCGTGGTGGTGGCGTACAGGGTCCAGCGGATCGTGGCCACCAGCAGAGAGAAGGTGAGCAGACGCGCCACTCCGAAGCGGGCCAGAATGGCCTGGGAGCGGTTCATCAGCAGCACTTCCGCCAACACGCCCACGGCCCACAGCAAGCCGATGGTGGTGCGGTTGAAGTCGTGTTGCTGCAGATGGAGGGACATGAAACCATAATAGCCCCCATGGGAGAACTGCATCATGGCGGCGCTGAAATAAAACCAGCGGACATCGTGGCGGGCGAACAGGGTGGTGAGGGGGATGCGTTCTCCCCGGGGAACCGGCATGCGGGGCATGCCGGTGGCGCACAGCACCGTGGCGCCCAGCAGCAAGGCGATGACCACCGGCACGACTTCCAGTCCCACCCGGTCGCTTAAGGGCCCCACCCCCAGGGAACACAGAATGAATCCCCAGGATCCCCACAGGCGCAACTGGCCATAGTCCCAACGGTGCGCCACCGCCAGTTCCATGGCGGTGGCGTCGGTCAGGGCCAAAGGCCCGGTATGAAAGATGCTGTAGACCACGGTGACCGCCAGAATCCACAGGGGTCCGGAATCCACAAAGAACAGACAGAAGGATCCCAAGGCGCCGACGCAGGTGGCCAGGATCACCGTGTTCCGGGAGCCCCGATCCGCCCATGCGGCCCACAGGGGCGGGGCGGGAATGCGGATCCATTGGGACAGGGCCGTCAACAGACCGATGGACTGGGCGCCGTATCCCAGACTGGCCAGATGCAAGGGCCAATAGGGAATCCACACCCCCACCACCGCGAAGTAGCAGGCGTAGAATCCGGCGATGGGCCAGCGGGACGGAGTGGTCAACGGAAGGCGGATGGGCCGGGCCGATGGGGTCAATAGCGGAACAGTACCCAGTGGGGGACGGCGATTTTGAGTTCGTAGCCGTTGGAGCGGGACTCGAACAGTCCATCCCCGTCGGTGTCGATGAGGTAGTAGGTCGGACCGTTGACCGGAATCACCTGGATCTGATAAATGGCCCCATGGGTCATGAATTCCCGTACCTGATTGCCCTGGGCGTCTTCGTATTTGCGGATGACGGTTTCGTGACCCGGATGGTCCGGATCCAGATTTTCCCGCAGTTCCGAAACCAACGGTCCTTTGGTGGGGATCGGCTGGGGGTCTCCCCGGTAGGTTTCGGCGGCCAGGGCGTTCTGGGCGGTCAGAAGCAGCAGCGCCAGCAGCGTGGAACACATCACCCGGTCGCGGCGGTCGCGGAGACGGGTTGGACCTTGGGCAACAAGAGAGGGTGATTGGGACTTCATGACGACTCCCCGGCTGTTTCTGATGGATGGCTCCGGATTTTTGTACCGGGCGTTTTATGGCGTCAGGCCCCTTGCCAGACGCGACGGTTTTCCGACCAACGCCATTTTCGGCTTCTTGAAGATGATTCGCAAGGTGGTGCATGAACACAAGCCGGAATACCTGGCGATGGTGTTCGACGCGGGGGGGCCGGTTTTCCGTCATGGACTCTACCCCGAATACAAGGCCACCCGCCACGCCATGCCGGATGATCTGCGGGCGCAGATTCCGGTGATCCGACGGCTGGTGGCGGCTTGGAACATGCCGATCTTCGAGCAGATCGGCCACGAGGCCGATGATCTGATCGCCACTCTGGCCCGTTTGGGGGAGCGGGCGGGATGGGAGGTGGTGATCGTCACCGGGGACAAGGATCTCTCCCAGATGGTGTCGGAGCGGATCCGGATTTTCGATCCGGGCAAGGAGCGCTGGATCGGTCCGGCGGAGGTGGAAGAGCAATGGGGCGTGCCGGTCTCCCATCTCACCCAGGCCATGGCGCTGATCGGCGACACTTCGGACAACATTCCCGGCGTGGCGGGGGTGGGCATCAAGACCGCGGCCAAGCTGATCCGCCAGTTCGGCGACCTGGAAAATCTGCTGGCCCATGCGGATCGGCTCACCCAGCCGGCCTTGCGCAAGAACCTGATGGATCCGGAAACCGTGCGGCTGGCGCGGCTGTCGTTGCAACTGGTGACCGTGGATGACGGGATGGAACTGCCCTTCGATCCCGAGGCGTTGCGGCGTGGCATGCCGGATCTGGAGGCGTTGCGGGCGCTGTTGACCGAAATGGAGTTCGTCTCCGAATTGCGGGATCTGGAACGCAGTCTGCCGGCGACCCCGGCAGCCTCTTCCCGGGGGATGTCGGCTGCGACTCCTCCATCCCCTGGGGAATCCCTTTTGCCCGGCACGTCGGAATCCCCTGGGGAAGCCCTTCTGCCCGACACGTCGGAATCCCCTGAGGAAGCCCTTCTGCCCGGCACGTCGGAATCCTCGGCCCCGACCTTGGAATCCTCCCCCGAATCCCCTGCCGGGGAGGGGATGGAGGCGTCCGCGCCGTTTTCTTATCGGGCGGTGACCGACGAGGCGGGCTGGACCGCGTTTTTGACCGTCTTGCGGGGTCTGGGGGCTTTCGCCCTGGATACCGAAACCACCGGGCTGGATCCGGCGTTGGCGGAGCTGGTGGGGTTGTCGTTTTCCTGGCAAGGCGGGGAGGGGTATTACATTCCGGTGGGGCATCGGCCCGAAACCTTGCCGGAGGGGCGGCAGTTGGACCGGGAGCGGGTGCTGGCGGACCTTGGGCCCATCCTGGAAGACCCCGGGGTGAAGAAGAGCGGTCAGAATTTACGGTTTGAATATGCCATGTTGCGTCGCTACGGCATTACCCTGGCCGGGATCGATCGGGATACTTTGTTGATTTCCGGTCTGTTGCACGGCGCGGGGCGGCGGCACAATCTGGATGCTCTGGCGTTGGCGGAGTTGGGGCGTCAGACCATCACCTTCAAGGAGGTGGCGGGGGTGGGCAAGAAGCAGGTCACCTTTGATCGGGTGGCTTTGGCCCAGGCGGTGCCTTATGCCTGCGAGGACGCGGAGATCGCTTGGCTGCTGGCGGAAAAGATGGCTCCGCAACTGGCGGCGATCCCTGCGATGGAGCGGTTGTACCGGACCATCGAGCTGCCGTTGATGCCGGTGCTTGGCGAGATGGAGCTGGCCGGCACCCTGGTGGATCGGGGGGCGTTGGGGGTGCTGACCGAGGATTTCACCCGGCGGCGGGAGGTGTTGACCGCCCGCATTCACGAGCTGGCCGGAGAGGTGTTCAACATCAACTCCACCCAGCAGTTGGGGGAGATTCTGTTCGGTCGCATGGGCATCAAGGGGGGCAAGCGCACCAAGACCGGGTTTTCCACCGATGTGGAGGTGTTGACCCGTCTGGCCGAAGCGGGGCACGAACTGCCGGAACAGGTGCTGGAGTACCGTTCCCTCACCAAGCTGCAATCCACCTACACCGACGCCTTGGCCGAACGCATCGATCCGGCCAGCGGACGGATTCACACCCGTTTCAATCAGGCCGCCACCCTGACCGGACGGTTGTCCTCCTCGGATCCCAATTTGCAGAACATTCCCGTGCGCCGTCCCGAAGGCAAGGCGATCCGCGCCGCCTTTGTCGCCCCTCCCGGATGTGTCTTGCTTTCCGCCGACTACAGCCAGATCGAGTTGCGCTTGCTGGCCCACATGGGGGACATTCCCCGTCTGAAGCGCGCCTTCGATCAGGGTCTGGACATCCACGCCGCCACCGCCGCCGAGCTGTTCGGAGGCGATCCGGCCCAGGTGGATCCGGAGTCCCGCCGTCTGGCCAAGACCATCAATTTTGGCTTGATCTACGGCATGAGTCCGTATGGATTGGCCAAGCGGCTCAAGATTCCGGTGGGGGAGGCTTTTGCCTACATGGATTTGTATTTCCAGCGTTACGACGGGGTCAAGGCCCACATGGAACGCACCATCCGTTTTGCCCGGGAGCATGGTTATGTCGAGACCCTGGGGGGACGCCGCTGTTTCGTCGCCGACATCGACCACACCAACCGCACCCTGCGGGAGTTGGCGGAACGCACCGCCATCAACGCCCCCCTGCAAGGCTCCGCCGCCGACCTGATCAAGCTGGCCATGATCCGCCTGCACCACGCCTTGCGCCGGGAGTCCCTGGCCAGCCGCCTGATCCTCCAGGTACACGACGAACTGGTCCTCGAAGTGCCTGAAACCGAACTGGAACAGGCCCAATCCCTGACCCGGGAAGCCATGGAACAGGCCCTGTCCCTGTCGGTGCCGCTGCGGGTGGATATGGGGGTGGGGAGGAACTGGGCGGAGGCGCATTGAGGGGGGGTGGTTCGCGGGGCGTATGGGGCTGAACGGTTGGTTTTTTGGTCCGGAGCCGGTTTCTGGCTTGGCCAATCGGAGAGATTGTGATTAACTTTCGGACGAAGAATACCGATTGAATCCCATGATGGTCAGGGTACCCATGTATAGGAGATGATCGGATGTCACGGAACGCACCACTGAAAGAGATGGTCCTTGGGGTGGCTTTTGATCCTGTGAAGGATTTCAAATCTGTACATTATGGCTTGTTTTGGAATCGAATCCGGGAGAAGTTCCCCTTGTGTCAGGATGCGCCACCTTTGGCGCCTTCCGGTCGTGATGGATCAGTGTCCATCCATTTGACCCCTGTTTCGTTGCCGCGTGTGTGGTATATCAATCAGGCTGAGGACCGTTTGCTTCAGATTCAAGCGGATCGTTTTCTCGTCAACTGGAGAAAAAATGAACGCTCCGAGGTTTATGTCGGGTACGAAGCCTGTTTGGGATGGTTTCTGGAAGATTGGAATCTTTTTCAGCAATGGCTGGTTGAGGAAGGATTGGGTGAGGTCAAGTTGCAGCAGTTGGAGTTGAGTTATATCAATCAGGTTTCTCGTGAAGAGATGGATCGGGAAATGCGGCGTCTGGGAGATGTTTTCCCTGTGGTTCGTTTGTCCGACTGGCCTGTGGAATCCGCCTTGCCTGTGCCGGAGAATTTTGCCTGTCAGTTCAGGATCGTTGCACCGGATCGTTCAGGAGAGATGTTGATCAAATTGGCAACAGCGGTCAGGCATGTCGATCAAATGCCACTGATTCAAGTTTCTTTTCATGTGACTGTGCCCATTGTTGGCACGGATCCTGATTTGTTGAAGGAACAGTTTGATGCGGCGCACCATTGGATCAATTTTGCTTTCAAGAAAATGATTTCTGATTCGGCGCGCGAGACGATTTGGGAAAGGCACTCATGAAACCTTCAAAAATGCTTGAGCATGCCATCGAGCAACCTTGTCCCCTTGAAGGCTTCTTCCTGGATTCTTGTTCTTTTAAATACAGGGAAGAACAAACGGATAAGGTTGATCGGGTTGTTCGTGGTATCAAGAATGGTCATGATGTCTGGGATGATCAGACTTGGGGACAGAACACTGTTGGAAAGCTTGAAAAGCAGGTTGAAACCACGACTCCTCTTGCCGAGCGTGATCGGGTTGTCTTGCCAGAAGATCGTGTTCGTCGAATCATTGATGACGCCTCCCGCGATGCCTCGTTGCCATTCAAGGAGGATCTGATTGCGGATTTGAATTATTTGTTGGAACCGGATCCCATGGATGAGGGGATACCGTTTTCTCCCGAAGCTTTGCAATTGTTTTTGGATTTTATGAGGCGGGCGGATTGGTTGAATGAACCACCCCGCTTGACGGCCGGGGTCAATGGTGGTTTGTGTGCCGGGTGGCAGAGATCCAAGAGTCATTACCTTTTTGTTTATTTTATGCGGATCGGGGACATACAGTATATTGTCAAGCATCCGGATGCAGCGTATCAATCGGATCGACTCGCCAGTTCGTTGGACAGGGAGCAAAAAATGGCCCCATTATCTGCGGCCTTCAAGCTGTTTTGTTCGGGTGGTGCGCATGCCTCCTGAGAAGCTGTCTCTCTTGAGGGGGCAGGAGAAATTGCTCCGTTACTGTAGAAGAAAATTTGTTCCCAGAGGTGAGGAGCGGGCAAGTCCGGGGGCGTTCATGCTGCAACCGACGGATCAAGGATTTCTTTCGACCAATTGGTTGGGGAAATATTCGGATCGTTCGGAGAGAGAGCAAGTTGCTTCGTGCGCGCGCGATTATTATGGGAAGGTGCCGATTGATTTCGATGAGAAAGAAAGAAAACGGCTGCGATTTGCCGTAATTCCGGTCGGCAAGACCACGGAGGCATTCTTGGCGCATGATTCTTTGCGCCTTGAGTTGGAGGCGTGGCATCTGCGACACGCGGTTGATCCTTCCTACGCTGGGTTGCTCGGTTTCCCCGAGGGGTTGCCCGAAGAGAACCTGGAGGCTGCGGCAAGGCTTTTGTGGGAGCAAACCGAAGAACACTACCCCGGAAATCTGTAACCCGCGACCCCCATTCCAAGCCATGCCCATCTTCCGCCTCCCCCACGAACCCGTATTTCCCGATCCCGCTTTGGCCGGGCAGGAGGGGCTGTTGGCTGTGGGGGGGGATTTGTCGGTGCGGCGGTTGCTGGTGGCCTATGCCGAGGGGATTTTCCCCTGGTATTCCAAGGGGGAGCCGATTCTGTGGTGGAGTCCGGATCCCCGGCTGGTGCTGGATCCGGCGGAGCTGCATGTCTCCCACAGTCTGCGCAAGACCTTGCGGCGGGGGACTTATGTGGTCACCTTCGATTGCGCCTTCGCCCATGTGATCCGCGCCTGCGCCCGGGCCCGGGAGGCCAGCGGCACCTGGATCACCCGGGATATGGAACGGGCTTTCATTCGGCTGTACCGACTGGGACTGGCCCACTCCGCCGAGTCGTGGATCCTCGACGAGGAGACCGGTTCCTCCCAACTGGTGGGCGGGGTCTACGGTCTGGCTTTGGGGGCGGTTTTTTTTGGCGAGTCCATGTTTTCGGTCCAACCCGACGCTTCCAAGGTGGCTTTCGTCACCCTGGTGGACCATTTGGTGGCGTCGGGATTCGAGATGATCGATTGTCAAGTGGCCTCGGATCACATGTTGCGCTTTGGCGCCCGGGAGATTTCCCGGGAGCTGTTTTTGTCCCGCTTGCGTGCCGCGTTGCTCAAACCCCGTGGTGTGGGATCCTGGCGCTGACTGGGGTTGGGATCCGGATTTTTCAGGGTCGGGCGGCGTGGCTTTGGGATGGATTGGCCGGAGTCGGGGCTTCGGCGCGGGAGACGACCGGAGGGGTGCTGTTGGCGGTCGGAGGGGAAGATCTCAGCCAGCGGAAGCGGCGCAGCAGTCCGGTGATGGCGACCAGAAAGGCGGGCGGGGGCGGCTCCACCACGTGGATCGGACAGGTCAGGGGGGTGGAGGCGTGCTGCCAGGGAAACCAGCCGCTGTGAAGATCCCGGGCCGTGGCCGGGTCGGTGAGGATCAGGGTGGCTCCCCACTGGGCGGTGAGGAGCGCCATCTCTTTGGCCGGATGACCGGAGAGCAGCGAACAGGGCCACTCTCCGGCTCCGGCCTGGGCTACGGCGTTTTCCAGTCCCCCCAGCATGGAGGCCGCAGCACACCCGAAACGATCCTGGCTGGACAATTGTCCCGAGTCCGGAATCCAACCCTGATCGAACAAAGCCACAAAGCGTAGCTGTGCCCGATGCAGCCGTGTCAGCGTGAGGGCTGTGCGGATCACCTGTTGCGGGTGGTCGTGCAGATCGACAACGACGATGACGCGTGCGACGGGTTGCATGGTTTCCTCTTCGGATGGTGTTTTTTTCAGGTGGCAGGCTTGGGAGCCAGCGGGGCCGATTCCTGTGCGGCGGCGCGTCGTCCCTGGATCAGGGCGAACACGATGATCCCCGCACCCAACGCCAGGGCCAGAATCATGATCAAAAAGCTGGAATTTTTCATCAAGGTCATGGTGGCGGGTTCCATGGGCGCCATCCATTGCAACTGGGCCAGATAGACCGGAATCACCAGGGCGCGACTGACCATCACCGTGAGCATGATCACGCCCATCACCAGTTTGATCATGTAGGGTTTGACGTAGGTGGTGCCGATGGCTCCCAACTGAATGCCGAACAAGGAGCCGGCCAGGATGATCATGGCCAACCGGATGTCCACATAGCCGCTCCAGGCGAATTTGATGGTGCCCCCCAGACCCATGACGAAGGCGATCACCAGTTCGGTGGCGGAGGCCATGAGGCTGCTCATGCCCAGCACATAGATCTGGGCCGGGACGCCGATGAATCCGCCCACGGCGATGGTGGCCGCCAGCAGACCGGTGGCGAATCCCAACGGAATGGTGAACAGAATCGAGATGCGGGTGCCCAGGCTGGAAAAATGGACCATGGTGCCGGGAATGTGGATGCTTTGCACCCACAAGGCGAGGCGACCGGGTTTTTCCTCTTCGGCGGTGCCGGAGCGCATGGTTTTAACGGTATCCCGCATGACGAAGCCGCCGACGATGCCCAGCACCACCACAAAGGCCACGGAGACGTACAGATTGGAGCCGATATCGCCGAAGCGTTGTTTGATCACCTCCTGGAAGTGGGCACCGGTGAGCACGCCGGCTTCGGCGGACAGACCCATGATCAATCCCATTTTGACATCCACCTGCCCATAGCGTGCCCGTTTGAGGGCTCCCACCAGGGCCTTGGGAAATTTGTGACACATGTTGCTGGCCACAGCGACGATTCCCGGAACCCCCAGACTCATCATGGCCGGCGTGAGGACAAAGGCTCCCCCCGAGCCGATGAATCCGCTGACCAGTCCCCCGACAAATCCCACGATGAACAGATACAGTCCATTGGTCACATCCAACTGGATGAATTGAAGCGCTTCCATGAGGCACGTTCCCTTTTGCTTGGTATCGAAACCGGATGGTTTCAGTTCTTGGCGCGAATCCCCAGACTTTCCCAGAACTCGCCGGTGAAACGGCCATGTACCAGGGAAAATGTGAAGGCGATCACCACAGGCAGGATGAAAAACCATCCGCCACGAGACGACCAGGCCAGAACCGGCTGCTCGAAGATCAGGAGCAGGGCGTACAGGATCACCGACGCGCCTCCCCAGAGCAGGAGTTTGCCATAAGAACGTGTATCCGGTGGTGCCGATGCCATGATTGTCTCCCGATTGTGCTAGGTTTTGATATTTTGTTGGCGGGAGAATATGTCAAACCAAACGTTAAGCCAACGTTAAGCGAACGTTAAAAAGGTGTTAAGCGAACGTGAATGGCAAAAAATTCCCTCAGCGTATCATCATGGATCAGTTCCTGGTTTGGGGGTGTGGAAATCCGGCCAGAGCCGGACAAGCGGATCGCGACAGTGTTTCAACAGCGTTGCCAGCCGGGAGGGTGGCGCGGGCAGAGGGTGTACGGCACCGGTCAGGGGATGGGGAGGAAAGAGCCAAGCGGGGGCATCGTCTCCGGTGATCCGTTTCAGTTCCGGTTGGGGGGCCAGGATCAGATCCGCGCCCCAGGAGGCGGAGAGTTCCGCCACGGCCCGATTGGCCGGTCCGGCGAGCAGTTTGAACGTCCAGCGGGGCATATCCAGGCGTTGGGCCAGTTGTTTGAAACGGTGTTCGAGGCACTCCTGGGTCCGTTGTTGCCATTGGGCCGGGGTCAGGAATGGCACGTGACAGCTTTCAAAGCCCAGACCGGTTTCCCCCATCAGGGTGACCCAGAGCAGATCCCGCACCCGGGAGCCGCTCAGGAGCTCCATCACCTGTCGGGCGGTGGTTTCGCCGGCGGGCAAGGGATCGAGGATTGCGATCACCCGATAGTGGTGAGGTGTGTTCATGTGTTCAGGCCGCCAACGGGGGGGCGGGCATGGCCACGAGCTGCCCTGGCCGGAGCGGTTCCTGGCTGATGGTGCCGCACTCTTTGAACAGCCGGTGGGTACACAGGGCGCAACCGGCGGGATCCATGCGGGCGAAAATGGCCTGGATCGCGTCTTCCTTGGAGGGGAACAGGTGTTCCGGGCCAATGGTCTGGAGAAATCCGCCTTTTTCCAGCAGAGTGCGGGGACTTTCCTTGAGCCGCACCAAAGAGAGGCTGCCTCCGGCGGCGCGGCGTTTGATGGACTCCTGGGCCAGGAATTCGGCGCCCGCCAGATCCACGAAATTGATCCCCGAAGCCACGATGATCAAGTGGGAGTCGGGTGTGGTATGGTTGTCCAGTTGTTTCTGGATGGGGCCGATGGCCGCGAAGAACAAGGAGCCGTCCACCCGGGCCACCTGGATGCGGGGGCAGGGTTCCCGAAGGGCGGCGGCGGTGAAGCGCCGTCTGGGATGGTCCGGATCCGGAACCCGGAAGACGATGCGGGGATGGGAGGTGCGGGCCAGATGGATGCCCAAGGAGAGCATCACCCCCAGCAGAATGGCCAGTTCCAGATTGACGAACAAGGTGGCCAGAAAGGTGGACAGCAGGATCACGCTTTCCGCACGGCTGGCGTGGAGGGTTTTGTGGATGTGATGCCAATCGATCAAACCCCAGGCCACCAGGAACAGCACTCCGGCCATGGCGGCGTGGGGCAGGAGTTGGGCCAGGGGGGCCACCAGGGTGACCAGACCGATGAGGATCAGTCCGGAGGCGGCGGCGGCGATGGGGGTTTTGGCGCCGGCTTCGATGTTGAGACCGCTGCGGTTGAAGGATCCGGTGGCCACATAAGCCGAAAAGAAGCTGCCGCACAGATTGGAGAGTCCCTGGGCGATGAACTCCTGATCCGAGTCCAGGTTCTGTCCGGAACGCAGGGCCATGGCCCGGGCGATGGAGATGGCTTCGGTGAGGGCCAGCAGGGTGACGGCGATCACACCCGGAGCCAGGGCCCGCAGGGTGGCCAGGGAGAGATCCGGGGTGGACAGGGGAGGCAGGGAGGCGGAGAGGGCCTCCACATGGGTGATGCCGGTGGGCGTGGTGGACACGGATTCCAGGATCCAGGCGATCAGGGTGCCGGCGCCCATGGCCACGATCATGTAGGGAACCCGGGGCAGCCAGCGGCGGCACAGGATGCCGGCCAGCAGGGTGACGGCCCCCACGGTGGTGATGAACGGATTGATATGGCCGATCTGCCGCGCCAGGATCATGAGGGTGTGGATAAAATCGCTGCCCTGGGGAATGGGAATGCCGAAGAAGTGGTGGATCTGGTTGGCGGCGATCAGCAGGGCGGCTCCGGAGGTGAAGCCGATCACCACGGAGTGGGAGATGAAGTTGACCAGCACCCCCAGTCGCAGCAGGCCCAGGGCGAACTGGGTCACGCCCACCAGGAAGGTCAGGGTCAGGGCCAGTTGCACATAGGCGGCGCTCCCCGGTTCGGCCAGGGGGGCGAGCAGGGAGAACAGCACGATGGAAGCGGCGGTGGTGGGACCGGAGACCAGATGCCACGAAGAACCGAACAGGGCGGCCACGATGGCGGGAATCATGCCGGCGTACAGACCGTAGACCGGAGGCATGCCGGCGATGGCGGCAAAGGCCACCCCTTGGGGCAATACCACGATGGCTCCGGTGATGCCGGCGATCAGGTCGGCTTTGACGGTTTCCGGGGTGACCCGATACCACCATTTCAGGGGGGGAAAGAGGATGGGACCGAGTTTGCCGGATGATCGAACCGCAGGCATGGACATGTTGAGACATCTCCCTTGTGAGTATTGTTTGGGGAGAGTCTGGACCGTGTTCGGTTAAGAGATGGTGAGGATTGGGTTAACGCAGGGTTAAAGGATTAAAAATCGTATCACGGCGGTGGTGCCGACACCCTCCTGGCCGGTGAGTTCCAGGGACCAGCCGTAGCGGTCGCAGATGCGCTTGACCAGGGTGAGGCCGATGCCGGATCCCTGATGGTTGGTGAGGTGGCGCGGCAGCAACGAATCGTTTTGTCGGGTTCCCATTCCCCGTCCGCTGTCGCGGATGGTCAGGGTGGTGGTGTCCTGGGTGATGTCGATGGTGCCCTGGTCGGTGTAGGCGAAGGCATTGCGGATCAGGTTGGCGATGGCGATGAAGAGCAATCCCCGGTCCGCGGCGAGGGTGAGGGTGGGATCGGTGGCGATGGTGACGCGGATCGGTTTGTTTTTCAATAAGAAACGGTGTTTTTCCACCGCCTCGCTGACGGTTTCCGCCACACAGGCGTGTTCTTCCAGAGAGAGGGAGCGCTCCTCGCGGGCCATCAGCAGCAGGGCGGCTCCCATTTCGGCCATGTCCCGGGCGGCCCGGTCCACCCGGTCCACGCGACTTTTTTGTTTGTCGGAGAGGGTCTCGTCGGCCTGGAGGATTTCGGCGGCCCCCAGGATCACCGCCAGAGAGGTGCGCAGTTCGTGGCTGAGGTCGGCGGTGAAGGCCCGTTCCCGCTCCATGAAGGCCCGGATGCGCGCCAGATGCAGATCAAACGCATGGGCCAACTCCCACACTTCGTCGTGGGAGAAGTCATCCGCCAGTCGCAGGGACCAGACATCCGGTTGACGGTGTTTGACCCGTTTGGCCAGTTCGGTGACCGGCGCGATCACCAGTCCCACCAGCCAGAATCCCCCGCCGGCGGAAATCAGCACGATCACCAGAATGCTGATGGCGATCAGCAGCAGAAAACGTTGCTCCCGTTTTTGCAGCAGGGAGGTGTCGTAAAGAAAAAAATAACGGGTCTCCTGCTGATCGGTCACCGCCACCCGATAGGAGAGTTCTCCGATGATCAGGTCGTGGCGTCCCGGAGTCAGGGAGGCCAGGTAGTGGGGGAGTTCGTCGCGACTGGCGCCTTTGTCCAGCACGTAGCCGTGCAAAGTGACGGTCCGGGGGGGCAGGGAGTGGGGATTGCGGGCGCGACGGGCGAAGAAGTCGTCGAGTTCGGCGGTGAGGGTTTCGTCGATGAGGCGTACACTCAGATCGTGGGTGGCCAGCAGCAGGGAAAGGGCCATCAGAATGCCCACCATGGCCCCGAAGGCGGCGAACGCCAGAGCCACCCGGGAACGCAGATCAAGCCGTCGGTGCATCACGGCGGGCCAGACAGTAGCCGATACCCCGCAGGGTGTGGAGCAGGGGGGCGCCGTGACCGGGTTGGTCGATGGCGGAGCGCAGGGTGTGCATGTGGACCCTCAAGGCGTCGCTGTCCGGGGGAAAGTCGCCCCAGACCGCCTGTTCGATATCCCGGCGCGCCACCACCCCGGGGGAACGCAACATGAGCAGTTCGAGAATTTTCAAAGGGATGGTCGGCAGTTCCAGGGCGCGGGATCCCCGGCGCGCCAGCAGGGTATCGAGGTTGTATTCCAGATCCTCCACCTGGAGCACCCGCTGTGTCAACCGACCGCTGGCCCGTTTGGTCAAAGCCAGGATGCGCAGTTCCAGTTCTTTGAGTTCAAAGGGTTTGACCAGATAATCATCCGCTCCGCTGGCGAATCCCGCCACTTTGTCGTCCAGGGTGGCCCGGGCGGTGAGCATGATCACCGGAGCGGAGCCTCCCGCCTCGTGACGCAGTTTGCGGCACAAGGTGATGCCATCCATTCCCGGCAGCATCAGGTCGAGCACCAGAATGTCGTAGGGGTTGACCAGGGCCAGATGCAATCCGGTGACCCCATCCATGGCCACATCCACCACATGGCCCTTCTCTTCGAAGTAGTCGGCGAGGTTGGCCGCCAAGTCGGCGTGGTCTTCGATGAACAGGATGCGCAAGGGGGTATGCATGGTCGACAAGGATAGTCGGTTTTTGTCTGCGGGCCAAGAGGGATCGTGGTGATCGAAAGACCGTGCCGGAAAGGCATGGAACCGGTCAGTGTACCCCACGACTGCGTAGATAGGGGGCGTAGCGCAGGTCGGTGCCTTTGATGTGGTTGATCAGCCAGTCCCGGAGGAAGTGGAGAATTTCCAGCCCGACGATCTCTTCCCCCTGCTGCAACTGGGTGCGGAATTGCAGCACCTCGTTGACCAGTTTGGCATGTTTTTGCAGGTGTTCGGCCCGGTCCGGATAGTCGTGCTGGGTGAACAGCACCTCTTCCCGTTTGAAATGGGTGGCGGTGTAGTCGATCAGGCCATCGAGAATGGTGTTGACCTGGGCCTGACCCTGACCGGTCTTGATGGCGTGATAGATCCGATTGATCATCTCCACCAACACCCGGTGATCCTCGTCCAACTGGGCGATTCCCAGGTAAAGACTGGAGTTCCAGGTTACCAGTTCCAGGTGTTTGGCCCTGTCTCCGGTTTCCACCAGATAGAGCTGATCCAGCAGTTTGAACAGGGTTCGGCGTTGTTGATGGATGGGGGCCAGGGGATCCGAATCCCCAGCGTGGAACTCCGGGCGGAGCGTCTCGTCCACCAACCGGTGCAGATGTTCGTGACTGGCGATGACTTCGTCCATCAGCGGCAGGGGCTGGTTCAGGCTGCGCTGGAAGGTGTGCATCCAGCGGCAGAAATCACAGGTTTTCGGGGTGAGAGCCGGCTTCTCGCCACCGCGACGGCTCTGTTCCAACTGTTGCATCCAGTCAAGATGAAAGCGTTTTTTCTCCTGGATGGAAAAGAGGGCATTCTCCACCTGGATGCCCCGTTTGGCGCTGTCCAGGGCCTGGCTGGTTTCCGCCATGCTTTCGATCAGCAGGGCCGCGTGCTGGATCACCCCCTTGAGGTGATCCATGGAGTCGGTGGATTGCAGCATCAGTTTCTGCACGTCCACCGAGGAGATGAAGATTTTTTCCACCGCGTCTCGCACGGATTGACTGCTCTCCTGGGCGGCCAGGATTTCGTCCACCACCTTGCAGGCTTCCTGGGCGATTTTTTGTGCGGAGCCGGCGATGGTGGCGGTCTCTCCGGCGGTGTTGCGGGCCAGTTCCGCCACTGCCGTGGCCGAGTGGGCGAGGGCGTCCACCTGACCGGTGACCTCCTCGGACAGATGGGCCACCTGGGTGACCGCGGCCACGGCGGTCTCCATGGAGCCGTTTTGTTGATCGATCAGCTCCAGGATTTCGCCATTGAACTGGGAAACGATGCGGATCGCCTGATCCAGTTGCTGGGTGCTGGAGAGGGTATCTCCGGCCCGTTTCTGGATGTTCTGGATCAACTGGGAGATGGTGTTGGTGGCGGTGGCGGTCTGGTTGGCCAGTTCTTTGACCTCTCCGGCCACCACGGCGAAGCCCCGGCCCGCATCCCCGGCTCCGGCGGCCTCGATGGCGGCGTTGAGGGCCAGCATGTTGGTCTGACTGGCGATGGTGTCGATCACATCCACCATGGATTGGATCTGGGCGGCGGCTTCCGCCAGTTCGTCCATGCGCACCGCGTTGTCCTTGGAAAGCTGTTCGGCGGCGGAGGTTTCCGTTTCCGCCTGCTGGCAGCGTTCGGTGATGGTCTGCATGCCCTGACGGATATCCTGGAACGCCTGACTCACCGAATGGGTGGTGGTGTCGATGGAGTTCAGATGGGTCTCCACATCCCCCAGATGGCTGCGCATGGTGTCGGAGGTGTCGGCCATGATTTCGGCATTGCGGCTGGTGATCTCCGAGGAGTGGGCAATGGCGGAGACATTGTCCGACAACCGCGTGGAGGCGGCCCGGATGCTCTCCATGTTGAGGGTCACCTGTTCGATGCCGGTTTTGACTTGCAGGGTTTCCGAGTCGAGCTGATTGTTTTCGTTGACCACCCGGTTGGACAGTTCCAGGGTGGTGGTGGAGTCCGCATCCAGGCTGGATTTGGCGTTCAGCAGCGCCTCGGTGATCCCTTTGGCGGTTTCCGATTGCAAATCGATGGTGTGGATCATGTGGGCCAGGCTGCCGATCATGGTGTTGACCCGGGCCCCGATGATGGCCAACTCCGGGCCGAATTCGTGTTCGATGCGCTGTTGCAGGTCTCCCGTGGCCAGATTGTCGAGTGTGACGATCAATTTTTGAAATTGTTTTTGGAGGTTCCGGTAACCGAGGAGCATGCCCACGGTCAACAATCCGGAAACCAGACCCATGCCCCCCACCAGCCAGCGGGGGCCGCAGCCGGGAATCACCCAAAGCAGCCACACCGACAACACAAAAACCACTCCCATTCCGATGCAACCGAGCAGAATGATCGTCAGAATGCCCATGGAGCGGAGCATCCGGGGAGACAATGGCGTCAGTGGCGTGTTGAACACAATATGCTTCCCTTGAGGCGAATTTCTTTGGGGTGATCCGCGTGCAACAGTCGAACCGGGTTACGCATTGTAACGGGGAGCCTGGAGGCATTCCGGCAGGGTGTTGAAGAAATCGCTGTAGCGGGTTTGGGCGTATTTCTGAGAGGTGAGGCAGACATATTTGGCCATTTCCGCCTCTTCGGACAACAGCGAGACCACCCGATGATCCAGCATGCCGCTTTTGACCTGATCTTGAATGATTTCCAAAGCCTTTTCGATCTCCATGCCTTTCCGGTAGGGTCGGTCTTCGATCAGGGCCGTGAAGATGTCCGCCACCGCGAGGATTTTGGCTCCCAGGGGGATCTGCTGGGAGTCGAGACGATAGGGATATCCGGAGCCGTCCAGGCGTTCGTGATGAAAGGCGCACCAATCCACCAATCCGGGGAGTTCTTTCAAGGGGGCGAGGATCTTGCGGGTGAGATAGGCGTGGGGTTTGACCTGATTGAACTCTTCGGCGGTCAATTTGCCGTTTTTGTTGATCAGTTCGGTGGGGACGCCCAGTTTGCCGATATCGTGCAGAAAACCGGCGATCATCATCATCTGGCATTCGTTTTGGGAAAAGCCCACCAGATTGGCCAGCCACTCCGCCACCGCCGACACCCCACTGGAGTGGGTCGCGGTGAACGAGCAGCGAAAGTCGATCAACCGGGCCATGAACCAGGAAAATTCGACCAGATTCAACAAACTCCAGTCTGCGTGGATTTCCGGTATGTTGCGGAACGCATGATCGCTCTGGGTGGCGGAGAGCAGTTCCAGCCAGAAGCTCTCCTTGGCGGATTGCTGGTGGAAGGCGTCGATCACCAAAGGGGAAAACACCGTGCCGGACAGGGGCAGCACCTTGTCGCGAATCGGTCCGGCCTGTTCCAAAAGATTGCGCGAATAGTCCACCAGCACATCGATGCGATCCGCCAGATGCAGGATGTGGGCGGCTTCCGGGATGGCGTCGTCGCTGTCCGAGTAGAAGTTCCAGGGGTGGTGGTGATAGCGCACCACATCCGCGACCGAGGAGAACAGAGGGAAATCCTTGAGATGGTTGTACCCCATCTCGGCGTGGACATGGTGATTTTTCTCTTCAAAGTCCAGGGCGCGTTTGCGGTCCAGCAGGCTCATGGCGCCGATGTCGTGCAGACTGGCGGACAGCACGATCAAGGAGAGGCGGTCGGGAGAGGTCTCCATGGCCCGTCCCAGGGCGTAAGACAGATAGGCGACCCGCTGGTGATGACCCATGATGACCGGACTGACCATATCCATGGCGCGGGAGATGGATGTGGTTAGATCGAGTACGTTGATCATGAATCGTTGCATGAATATTCCTTTATGCAATAAGCGGATTTGATCGATAATGTCGCCCGATTGATACTGAAAGTCGTTTTTGTTTGTGATGGAAATGATGCATTCCTGTACAGCCATTCAAAATATACGTTAGCAGCTTCTTGACGACAATGCAACCATCGTCTGAACATTTTTTGTAGTCAATATAACGACATAACAGACTGTAAATATTTCTGCGTCCTGTTTGTATAACTTTTAAGATACATGAATCCGGAAAAGTCTGAAAACCGATTGATTCAAATCCCGGGTTTAATTTTGATCCGGATCAAGATTGGCCGGAGTCTGCTTTGAGTTCAGGTTTTTCTGTCGAGCCAATGAGTGATCGAATTTTCAGCAAAATTGGCAAAAAAAAGTGAAACGTTTTACTGGTTGCGGTGATTTGGCGGGCAAAGGGTGTGTGAGTTTATATTGATAGAAGTTGTGATGGGGAGGGAATTGAAAAATTATTGAACGGTACGATAATTGCATTGTCTTGCTCCCGATGCGGTCCCCCGCAGCGGGCAGCGTTTGAAAATTGACAGCTTGAAAAAATGAGGATGACCAAAATGAACTTTCCCATTCCCTGGCGAACGGTTTCCACGGATCCCTCCCCCATCGCGCCCGCCAGACGGGTGGAAGAGGCGGTATTGCCTCCGGGGATGCGGCGGGTGAAGAGTACCTGCAAGGCGTGCGGCAAGTCGTTGGGCATCAAGTATCCGGAGGCGGTCACCTGCTGGAAGGTGCAGTGTCCCTCTTGTGGTCAGGTGATCGCCATCGAGCTGGTGGGGGGGCGGAAGTGTCTGGTCTTCAACGTCCAGGGGCGGCGGACCGTGGAGCGGATCGGTTTGACCGATCAGCGGCGGCGTTTTTTTCGCGCCCGCTGTTTCGTCTGCGACGAGACCCTGGTGGTGCCGGAGAGCGAAGCGGGTCGTCTGCGGGGATGTCATGGTTGCGGGTTGGAGTACACGGTGCGGGAAGAAGGCGAGGTCTATTACGAGACCGCGGTGCGCATCAACGACGAGATGACCACCTATCGGGAGAAGGTGCAGGAGTCTTCCGGTTATCTGACCAACAAGAACACCGCTTTTTTTCTCGGTGAGGAGCCGGGTCCGGGCCAGAAGGGGGGGCGGAGCGGGATCGAGCCGAGCGCGACCCTGTTGGCATTGCGGCGGGAAAGCGAGCAGTTGCGGGTGGATTATCGTCAGGCGTTGGCGGAAAAGGAGGCTTTGACCCGCAAGCTGGCCCAGGAGCAGGAACGGGTGAGCGCCTTGGAAAACGGAGCGGAAGCGGGGCTGGAGGTTTGTGTCACCGGGTTGCAGGCCCGGCTCGCCGAATTGGTCCGGGAGCGGGACCGGATCGGGGAGGAGCGGGATGTGTTGCAAAACCGGATGCAGGCCCACAACGAGGCGTTGCGCGCTCTGGATGAGGAGTTGGCCAAACGGGCCCGGTTGGAGAGTCGGCTGACCCAGTTGGAAGCGTCATTGCGTCGCAGCGAGGAGAGCGTCGAGGTGTTGCGGCGGGAGCGGGACGGGGCGCGTCTGGTTTTGCAGGCGAGCGAGACCGCCCAGGCCCAGGCCAAAGAGGGGTTGCGTCAGGCGTTGGAGGAGCGCAAGGGGTTGGAGGCCCGTCTGCTGGCGGCCCGCGAAGCGGTGGCGCGCCTGGAAGAGCGGTTGGCCCGGGCCGATCAGGGGAGTGGATCGGTTCACGGGGCGCGGTTGCGGGAGTTGGAGGCGGAAAACGCCCGTCTGGCCGCCCGTGTGGCGGAAGGCGAGCGGTTGTTGCAGCGGGCCCGGGATCTGGAGCGGGAGGTGGAACGGTTGCGGGCTCCGGGAGCCGGGGAGATGACCGAGTTGGAGGAGGGGGAGAGCTGGTATTGCGAGGAGGGGCAGGAGGGATGCATCCGGGCCGACAGCGAAGTGGGCATGGCCCGTCGTGTTCTGGGGCTCAAGGGGCAACCCACGGTGGCGCGTATCAAGACCGCGTTCCGGCGACGGGTGAAACGTTATCATCCCGACAGGGTTACCTCTTTGGGGTTGGACCTGCGGGATCTGGCCCACAAGAAGATGCAGGAGATCAACCGGGCCTATGGCCTTTTGATGAAAGAGTACGGCAATGGATAGACGCAAGCGTTGGATTTCCTGGTTGGGAGCGGGGTTGCTGTGCGGGGTGGCCTGGGCCGGGGAGCCGGTGGGAGGCGACGGGGCCGATCCTTTGGAGACCGGTCGGGCCTTGTCCCGGGCCGGAGCGCATGCCCGGGCGGTGGAGGCTTTCACCCAGGTGTTGCAGGGCAAAGACAGAGGCCCGGAACGGCGTCTCGGGGCGCTGGAGGGTCGGTGCGAGGCGTTGACCCGGCAATCGTTGCTCGAAAAGCGTGGGGAGTTGGCCTTGCGGGCCGTGGAGGACTGTTCCGAACGGCTCCGGTCGGAGTCGGGTGTGGCGCGGATCTGGCGTTTGCGGGGTTTGGCCCGACTGGCCGCCGGTCAGCCCGAACAGGCGTTGATCAATTTCAACCACGCCTTGCGGCTGGAACCGGATGACCGCTTGACCTTGCGGGATCGGGGGGTGGTGTTGCTGGGTCTGGGGCGGTTGGCCGAGGCCGAGGGGGATTTTCAGCGGGTGGCCCGTCTGGATCCGGATCAGGCGTGGAACCATTTCAACCGGGGACTGGTGCTGGCGCGTAACGGTCGGGTGGCGGAGGCGGCGGAGGCGTGGCGCGCCTTCGTGCGGGTCCGTGGGGAGGGATCCAGGGAGTGGCTGGCCCAGGTGGTGGCCCGTCCCGGGGGGGATCCCGACTCCAGGCGGGTGTTCGAGGCCATGGAGCGCACCGAGCCCGCGGGAGATTCTCCCCAGGGGCGGGGCGATCCGGCTTCGACAGCAGCGGCCACGGCATCCCCGTCCGCCACTCCGGCTGCGACTCCGACAGCCACGGCCACCTCGTCTCCGTCCCCCCCCTCTTCGGGCGCCGCTCCGGCTGCGTCCGTGTCCGTCACTCCGGCTGCGACCGCCACGGCCTCTTCGTCTTCGTCACCCGCTCCATCCCCGTCTTCTTCGGCAACCCCCTCCGAGACCCCGGCTGCGTCCGCGGCGGCCTCTCCGGCTTCGGCTGGGACTCCGGCCCCGTCGCCAGCCCCGCCCAGTGCCGTGGCGGCTTCCGAGGGCACGGGCAAGAACAAACTCCCTCCAGGTGGCGTGGCCCCATCGGCGACAGCTCCCACCAAAACAACCCTTCCGGCCTCGGCCAACGGTTATGAGGTGCGATTGGGTTCGTTTCAGGATCGGGGTAACCTGGAAGCCACGGTGCGCTCCTTGAGTCGTCTGGGTTTGACCGCCCGGGAAGAGGAGGTCACGGTGGGCGAGCGGCTGTTTTATCGTCTGGTGGCCGGACCGTTCGCCGACGAGGCCGAAGCCCGTTCGGTCATGGAACGGGCCGCCAAATTGCCCGGGGTACATCCGGAACCGGTGCGCGCCCGTTGATTTTTACATCAAAAGAGCCAGAAACCCGGCTTTTCATGGGTGGTCGGTCTGGCGCGCCGGGAAAAAATCCGTTAATCTGATCCGATGGCCGATTCCACACGGAAAAAACCTTGAAAACCTGCCCGATGGTCGGGTGTTTTGCACCAGGGGATGATCCGGCTTGCCTTGATGCCGAAGGCGGTCTTGCACCGTGACGGGATCCACGCCATAATTTCCAGCAGATTGAAGGCGTTCGGTCTCTCGTCAGGGTTGGCCCGACGCCGGGAAGGAAAACGGATTGGATATTCACGGGATCGGGAAGTGGTTCCCGGTCATTGCGACTTTTGGCGGACGGTCACGTGCGCAGTCGGGAGGCAGTCATGACGAGCGGGAATGGCGGTAGGGCATTGCTTTTGGGCATAGACATGGGCACGGCGCGGACCGCGGTGGTGAGCAACCGGCAATACAAGGCGCTGGTGAGTTCCGTGGTCGGTTATCCCAGAGACATCATCGGGGTGAAGATCCTCAATCGCACCCAGGTGATCGGTGCCGAGGCGATCGAAATGCGCTCCTGTCTGGATCTGCATTTTCCGTTGCAAGACGGGGTGCTGAAAGAGGCCAGCGACAAGGATCTGGAAGCGGCCCAGGAACTGCTGAAACATATCATCGCACTGGCGGATCCCAAATCCGGAGACAAAATCTGCGGCATCATCGGGGTTCCGGCCCGGGCTTCGGTCTCCAACAAGGGGCAGTTGCTCAAGATCGCCGGGGAACTCATGGATATCGCCATGGTGGTCTCCGAGCCGTTCATGGTGGCCTACGGCCTGAATCGACTCAACAACGCCATCGTGATCGACGTGGGCGCCGGAACCATCGACCTGTGCGCCCTGCGGGGCACGGTGCCGGGTCCGGAAAATCAGTTGAGCATCCTCAAGGGGGGCAACTACATCGACCGGCTTTTGGAGGCCGCGATCCGCGACGCCTACGCCGGGGTGCAGATCGATCGTTATCTGGCCCAGGCCATCAAGGAGCAGTATGCCTTTGTCGGCGAGCCGCAACAGCGTGTGGTGGTGCCCTTGCGGGTCAACGGCAAGCCGGCGGAGGTGGATGTCACCGACGCGGTGCGGGTGACTTGCGAAACCATCGTGGTGGATATCGTCGAAAACATCAAACGCATGCTGCCGTTGTTCGATCCGGAAAACCAGTCCGCGGCCTTGGCCAATCTGATCCTGGCGGGCGGGGGTTCCCGCATCCGGGGTCTGGGCGCCATGATCGAGTCCCAGTTGCGGGACTACGGCCAAGTAAAGGTGACCACGGTGGAAGACCCGGAGTTCGCCGGCGCGGACGGGGCGTTGCGTCTGGCCATGGAACTTCCGCCGGAATATTGGGATCAGATCGGGGAGAAGGTGGGGCAGTGACGGGGTGGAAGAAAGGCCGGGATTTCGGCGTATCGGTTGCCGATGCCGGTTGTCTTTGGCGGTTTTTTCTGATTCATCCTTGAAGGAGAAGGGGTTTGTGGAATCCTGGAATCGACCCAAGAGAAATTCTTTTAATCCGAAAAGAAAAATGCGTCCTGCGCCGCAGAGTGAGCAGGATCAGATTTTTCTGAATGCGTTGGCGGCACGGGTGGGTTATGGAGGCAACCCGGAACACAAACGCAATCCAGGTGATTTTGGTTTGACACCACCCAGCCATCCAAGACCCGACAAGACGTTGTGCGATCAGGTGGGAATTTTTACCCGGGCAGCGGCTTTGTGCCTGCTCAGGACAGGAATCAAGAGGGGTTTCGGCAGGAAGTGCTGAACCGATGGAACAAAACAAAGTGTGAAAAGTCATGAGCGGATCTTTTGTCTTCTCGCCTGAGTGGTCGCTTACAGATTTCGGTCCTGAAGAAATGCGACGGACCTCGGGCACTTTGTCCATCAATCTGAACGATCGTCTGGTGACACGGGTGGAAGAGGCATTGTCCAGGTCGGTCCGCACGACGGTACGGGTATCCTGCTATCCCCTGGCTCTTTGGTTCGCATCCTCGTGGTGGCGTTTGTGCTGGGAGTTGGCTCCATCATGGAGAAAATCCCAGACCGATTGGTCCTTGTCGCATGAGATGAGCAGTGCGGGTCATGGTTATCTCTGGCCACCCATGCGTTTTGAATCGGATGGCGAGATGGTGAGTGTCAGCTGTCAGTCTGCGCTTTCTTCCGGACACGAACCGATCCGTTATTTGACTGAGTTTCGTGATGTCGCCATTCCTGTACCTGTACTGACAGCAGCCATTGAGTCGTTCGTGCAAACGGTTTTGGCCCGCCTGGAAGTCGTTGGGATCCAAGACACGGAGTTGCACGCGCTTTGGCAGGAGCTGTCGAATGAAAGACGGGATCCAAGAATCGCGCTTTATCGCAAGCTGGAGGCCGGGCTTGGTTTTGATCCGGATGACGCGCCAGAAGATATTGTTGATTTTTTTATGGGATTGAGTGCGGAAGCGGGGAAGGCGGCGGTTGGGGAGTTGGCTGCGGCTTGTGCAAGCAGGGACTCTTCTTTTGTATGGGATGCGCTTGACAAGAGCAGGAGTTCCGGGGGCGTGCCCGGCAGTTTCTCCGAGCTTAGAACATTAAAGATAAAAAACACCCGTCATGATTTTCCCTGGGATCGGGGCAGACAGTTGGCACGGGCAGCGCGCTGCGCCATGGGTCATGGGAATGATCCGATTTCAGACAAGAATCTTTGTGACCTGCTGGGTTTGCGGGAAGCGGAGTTGACCGACAGCGCGTCTCCCCCCGTGGATGCTTTGCCTTGGAGTCTGGCCATTCGGGAACCGCAGCGGGATGAGGCGCGTTTGCTGTTTCGGCGCAAGCACCGGTGTGGGCGGCGATTTGAAATGGCGCGGTGGTTGGGTGATTTTCTGGCCGACCCCCAGGAGCGGTGGTTTCCGGCAACGGATACCAAGACAGCCCGTCAGAAGCAACAACGCGCCTTTGCCGCCGAATATCTGGCTCCGATCGATGAATTGGGCGCCTTTCTGGGAGAGGCGATCACCGACGAAGAGCGTATTGAAGAGGCCGGAAGGCATTTTGGCGTCTCGGCTCTCACGGTCAAAAGTCACTTGGCCAACCATGGTCTGGTGCATCCGGACGAGGTGAGGACTCCCTCTTATTGATGCGTTTCATTCCCCTGCGGTTTTGGGTGCCGCCAGTGCGGCCTTGAGTTCCCGGCGGATCTGTTTCAATCCCGGCTCTTCGTTTTTGGGGAAGGGGATCGGGCGGCACAGGCGCAGACACTTCAACCCCACCCGGGCGGTGAACAGGGCATTGCTGGCCGCCTGACCCGCGCTGGCCAGGGCCACTCCCGCCAGAGTCTCCCCCAACGCCTCGCTGGCGGATTTGGCGAGTACCTCTCCGGCCCCGGCGGCCAGCATTCCTTCCGCCAGATGACGCATCAGCACCACGGTTCCCGCCGGTCCGGGACGCAGACCGTAGATGGTCGCGATCTCCCGCATCATGCGGGTATTGCGCCACAAGAACAGCAGCGCGTCCAGAATCGCCAACGGACTCAGCACCGCCAGAAAGGCCGCCGAGGCGGCGTGACGGCCAATCACCCGCAAGGCCGCCTCATCCAGGGGACGCAGGGCGCGGGAGGAGAAGAGTTCCAGCATCTCCCGGTCTCCCAGATGGGCTTGATTCATGGCCCGGAAGGCTTCCAGGGAGTCCCGCAGTTCCGGGCGATGGCCGTGCTGGTCCGTCAACTGGGCAATCAGAGGCTGGGCATTGCCGAAAGAACCCCCGGACATCAGCCGCGCCGCCTCGCTGCGTATCGCCCCCTGGGCCCGCAGTTCCCGCAGGGCCAGGAACTCCCGTGTCACCGCCGTGACCAGCAAAGTCAGCAGCACCGCGATCAATCCCGAGAAAAAGACCCCCAACACCACATGCAGACGGAACTGATTCACCAGAAACAGGGCGCTTTCCTCCAGAATGAGTCCGGTCAGAAGCAGGGTCGCGCTCCAGAAAAACCAGCGCCAGCGCCGTCCGGAGTGGGTGAAGGCCAGCTCTTCCGGGGTGGGATCGGGATCCAGGATCTCTTCTTCGGGTTCCGGGGGGTGGTTTTCGTGTTCGGTCAGGGGCAGACAGACCGGACCTGTGGCACGGGGGGTCTCTTCCGGAGGCGGCTCCGGGGACAGCTCCACAGGTGGGGTCCAGCGGGGGCGCAGATTCATCGCAGTTTATCTCCCAGCAAAAATTCCAAAGCCTGATCCATGCGGATGTGGGGTGGCGTGGGGCTTTCGGCATCCGGCGGACGGCGTGGCTCGAACTCCATGAAATGAAAACGATGGGTATCCCACTCTTCGGGGTCGGGGAGGGTTTCCGGGATTTCGCCGGGAAACAGCAAAGTCTCTTTTTCCCGCCCCTTGGGGGTGCCCTGAACAAAAGAAAGGCGTCGTCCGTTGTGATCCCGCACCACGGTACGGGTGCAGCGCAACGAGGCCAGGGACTGGCTTTGGATCTCCACCCCCAGAAACGAGGCGTCGTTGGCCGAACGGGCCACCAACCGACGCAACAGCCGTTCCATGTTGTGATGCTGATTGGCGGCCACATAGTCGGCCTTGGTGGCGGCGAACAGCAGACGGTCGATGCGGGGACTGAACAGCCGGGTCAACAGGCTGGAAGGACCATGGCGGAAATTTTCCAGAATGGCTTCCAGGGAGGTGTGCATGTCGGCAAAGGCGGTCGGCCCCCGGTTGAGGGCTCCCAGCAGGTCCAGCAGCACGATCTGACGGTCGAAACGGGAGAAATGACGCTTGAGAAATCCTTCGGCTACCAGTTTGAGATAGGAGTCGAAACGTCTGGCCATGGCCTCGCGGATGGATCCGGCGGGAGAGCCTTCCGGACCCGGCGGGGGCAGAGGACAGAAGGTGAGCAGCGGCGCCCCCTTGAGGTCGCCGGGAATGGTGAAGCGTCCGGGTTGCAGAAAGCTCAATCCCACCTTGGGATGTTTGCAGGCCATGAGAAATTCGGTATAACTCTCCGCCGCGCCACGCATGATCTCTTCGCTGGCGGGTTCCGCCGGGTTCAAGGCGGCCAGATGATCGCGCCAGCGACCGGAAAGGGTACGCCGTGGCTCCTCTTCGCACAGTTTCAAGGTCAGCTCCGACCAGGAGTCGAAGGAGTGCTTGAGCATGGGCAGATCCAGCAGCCACTCGCCGGGATAGTCGATGACATCCAGGTAGAGGGTGGAGGAGGCGGAAAGCTTGCTGCTCAACAGTCCGGCGGGACGGAAGCGGATGGCCAGACGGATTTCGCTCAAGGCCTCGGTGGGCATGGGCCAGGCGGGCTTGTTGGCCAGCAGGGTGCGGATGTGACGCTCGTAGGGAAAAGCGGGAATGTCCAGATCCGGTTGCATCATGATCCGGGTGCCCAGCAGACGGTTTTCTTCCGCCGCCTTCAGCCCCGGCAGGTTGGAACCTTGCAGGGCGTGCAGCAGATGATGGATCAAGGTGGTGGTGAAAACCGTCTTGCCGCTTTGGTTCAGGCCGGTGACCGCCAGTCGCACCGTGCGATCCAGGGTGAGATGGAGCCAGTCATCCAGTTGGGTGCCCGCCTGATTGACATGACGGGTGAGTCGTTCCGGGTTCCAATCCTTGAAGGGATTTTTCATGGTTTGATCGTGGGCTGACGTGGAAGGGGTGGGGAAGGATGATGGGCGTCACCGGTCGGGGAACTCCCCGGAGCCGGAGCGGATCCGATCCATTTGAGGGTGGCGTTTTCCTGTTTCAGGCGTTCCAGTTCTCGGTTGAGCCGGGTCACCTCGTCGGACAGGGGGCGCTGTTGCGGCTCCGAGGTCGCTGCCGGCGGAGCCGCGACAGGTAGAGTCGCGCCACCGTTGCGACTGGTGAGGGCGTTCAGGTCGTGGCCCATCTGAACGATCCGATTCTCCCGCTCCTGGAGTCTGGCTTCCAACTCCACCCGCAGACGGCGCGCCTCCCCGGTCTCCCGGGTCGCCTCCTCGATGCGGGTGTTCAGGCGGGCGATTTCGGTTTGCAGACGGTCGATGCGGGCGGTCTGGCCTTCCTGTTCGGCTTCCGCCAGCACAGGGGGGGATGCGGCGTTTTTATCCCCTTTCCACTGTTTCAGCATGGCGGCGTTGCGGGCGGTCAGATCCGCCACCTCGCCTCGCAACAAGGCCACTCCGGTCCATTCCGCCGCACGGGAAGAGGGAGGCGTGGTCTCCCAGTCCTCCAGACGGCCCGCTCCCTGGCTATCCCCTTGAATCAGACCCTGAATCCGTCCCTCCCGCACCTGGAGTTTGGCGGTCAATTCGGCATTGAGGGACTTCAGACGGCGTGTCTCCGCCTCGACGGGTTCCTGGGTAGCGAGCTGGGGCAGGGCGCTCACCAGAATCACCACCAGAAAGACCATCCCCATCAAAAGATCAAACCATAATATCCGCATACCCAACCCGATGTTACCACTTCTTTGGAAGGTTATGATCGGTGCCCAAGGGCTTCGTTCCTGGACCCCACCAGGGGGATGATCCCCCTGGACCCGCAATTGTTTTGGAATGATGGATCCTGCCAAAGTGGAATCCGAGGGATTCATCTCCCAGAATCTGTTCTTTATATAATCATTACTGTTTTTCAGTTACTAAAACTATTGAAAAAAAAGAGGGGGTCTGGGGGATTCATCCCCCAGGGTTTGTCCTTTTCCCAGCCCCCCGTGAGCGCATGAATTGGTCGAACAATCGGGGCAGTTCTTTTTTTTCGGGTTCGGGTTCCGGGGTGATCAGGAGTGAGTCGGCCCGGTCCCGGTCCAGGCCCGAGAGCATCTGGGAGACCACCTGTTGATTGTTTTGCGCCAGGCGGTTGAGCAGGGCTTCCGCCGAGCGGGAGAAGGTGCCTTCCATGCGGGTGTTGAAGTGTTCCACCGCGTGGACCAGGCTTTCCACCGCCTCCCGACCGGCGCGGATCGATCCTTCGCTGGCGCGGCGGGTTTCGTTGGCCAGGGCGCTCAGGCCGTTGAGGCTTTCGGATTGTTTTTCCAGGGCGCGGGCCGCCAGTTCCATGCGATCGATGATGCGCATCCAGGATTCTTGTTCCGGGCGGCTCAGGTGTTGCGAGCCGTCCACGGTTCGGGCGCCACCCGGTTGCAGCTCCCGGGCCAGATGATGGGCCAGTTCCCGGGCCAGATGGCGTCCCTCGTCCCGCAGGGATTCGATCATCGGGCGCCATACGG
Organism: Magnetococcales bacterium; assembly: GCA_015231755.1. Lineage (NCBI taxonomy): Bacteria > Pseudomonadati > Pseudomonadota > Magnetococcia > Magnetococcales > Magnetococcales bacterium. The sequence goes on from JADGAZ010000007.1 coordinate 45,186, forward strand.
CGGGATCCGGGGCGGAAGCCGGAGCCGTCGCCACCCAGTGGGTCACTTCGCCTTCCCGGGGGAGGGCTTCCGGCAGGGGGGCGTGACTGCTCTCCAGGATGGGTTGCAGGCTTTGGGTCAGGGATTCCAGCAGGTGTCCGAGCCGTTTGCCCTCGTTCAGCAAGGTGGCGTTCAGGGTGCGCAGCTCCGCCGTGTTTTCTTTGGGATCCGGCAGGCGGGTTTGGATCAGGGTGAGCAGCTTGTGGTTTTCCGCCCGCAACGCCTGGATCAACGGCTCCAGGGTGGCGGTGGAGAGGGTGACAGCCAGGGGGGCGGGTTCGGCTTCCGGCGCGACAGGGTGACGGAGGCGATCCATGGCGGTCATCTGTTCGTGGGCCAGGCGTTCCGGGGTGATGAACACCAGCCGGATGGCGAGTTGGTCGCACCACAGCTCCAGCTCTTTTTCGAGGCGCCGTTGCCACACCCGGGTACGCCATCCCAGCAACCAGGCGGACAAAAATCCGGCGATCGAGGCGAGAAATTTGAGGGATGCCATGGCCAACACCCCCCGCAGGGCCATGCGCACCGTCTCCGGATCCCCGGAGAGCAGGCCCCGGGAGGCGTAATGCAGCGCTCCCACCAGTCCCACGAAGGTGAAAAGCAAGCCGGATCCCGCCAGATGGGTGGGCAGGGTTTGCAGGCGTTGCGCCCGGGGGTGATGGGCGGTGAGGGGGGCGAGGCGGAAAAACCGATCGGGTCGTTGACCATACAAAATCATGGTTCCGGGGGATTCGGTGGGAATCCAGGTGGCGGTGAAGTGACGCCAGGCTTTGGCCAGATCCGGCAGCACGTTCAATCCGGCGTCCAGATGGGGCAGATGGGGGGGGAATTCCGCAGGGGAATCCGGGGTTTCGTCGAGCAGTTGCCGGGCCAGTCGGATCTGGGCCAACAGGGGATCCAGGTAGGTGTCCCGGGCGAACCACCATGCCGCCCCGGCCCACAGGGGGATCAGCAGGGCCGGAATCCACGGGGCGAACGGGTGATTGACGACGGTGACGATCCACTCGAACATGGGGGTTGAGGCTCCTGGCGCGACAGTGTTTTTTTATTTAAGAGGGATCGGATTCCAGGGCGTGCCAGCGCCGGAACGCCTCACCCACCACGGCCTTGACGTGGGGATAGTAGCCGCCATAGCGTTCCCGCAGGGAACCGGTGGCCAGTCCTTCGTCGGTGGCCGAGGCCAGAGCCTGGGCATTGGGCAGCACCTGCTCGAACACCGGAATCTGCAACCGTTCGGCCATGGCGTGGACCCAGGGAATGTTGCGTTGGTACTGCTGACCCCGTTTGTCCGCCCGGTTGAGGAGCATGCCCAGGCATACGGGTCGTTTGCCATCGCCTTGTTCCCGGGCGTAGCGGATCATTTCCACGGTATCGGGCATGGCGTCGATGGAGAAGCGGGAGACTTCCACCGGGCTGATCACCGAATCGCTCATGATCAGGCCGTTGACTGCCAGCAGGTTGCGTGCGTCGATGTTGCCGGGCAGATCCAGCAAGGCGATGTCGAAGGATTGGGCCAGCAGGGGTTTGAGCCGGTCCCGGAGGATGGTGAGGCGATGGAGGGGATTGGCCTCGAAGGCGAAGGCGCTGTTTTTGTCCGAGATCATCACCCCCACCTCGGAAACCGGGGTGGCTCTTCCCTTGACCGTGCCTTTGGGACGGGTGAACACACAGGATTCCAGGGCCACCGTGCGTCCCAGATCCAGATCCCGGGCCAGGGGGCCGAGGGTGTGGCCCGAGGCTCGGGCCTGGGCCAGTCCCGCGCTTCCCAGCAGGGAGGCTCCGCAGGAACCCTGGGCATCCAGATCCAGCACCACCACCTTCATGGGGCGGCCCCGCACCGCCAAAGACGCCAAAAAATCGGCCATGAACACGGCGAGCGTCGATTTCCCGACACCGCCTTTGTTGTTGTAGATGGCGATGGTGTACATCGAATCAGGCCTGTAGGGTGATGGGAGGGTGTTGCCGGATTGGCATGAGCATTGCGTTAATCTCTCTCGATTCCATTGTCACCCAACCTCGAAGGAGACCGCCATGAGCCGTGAAATCCAGGCATTGCAAGAAAAGGTGAACTTCCTGCGTCAAACCCCCCACGTCTATGACATCGTTTCCGCCCATTGTGGCGTCAGGGATCTGACCAATCTGAAAGGAATCAGCCCCAACGCCATGCAGCGGGTTCAGCGGTATGTGGATTATTATTATGGGATTTTCGCTTATCCCTATTGAGCTTCGGATGGGTCGTGATCGTCACCAGGGCATGAAGCGGTTGATGAAGCTCATGGGTCGCGTGGCGCCGCTCATGTCGTAACTCATGGAGTTCATGGTTCCGGCCATGTTGTGGACCGCCTGTCCCATGACCGCGACATTTTGACTGATGGGGGTCAGAACGGTCAATTTCTGGTTGATGTCGGACATGGTTTTGTCCATGCTCTTGATATTGCCGGTGAGGGAGGCGACATTCTGGTTCATGCCCGCGACATTGCCGTTCATGGTATTGATGGATGAGGTCATGTTTTCCATGTTTTCGGCCATGTTTTGCATGTCCACGGACATGGTTTCCATGTTGTCGCTGATGTATTCCAGATGGGTGGACATCACCTCCATGTTATTGGAGAGTTGGCTGATGTTGTTGGACAGGCTTCCCATGTTCACCCCCATCTTGGGATCGATGGAGGAGGCCATGGTGCGTATATCCTGGGTGAGGCTGTAGATCAGGAAAAAACCGTACATGGCCAGAATGATGAACGCGAACAGCGACGGATAGACGATCAATTCCCAGCGTCGTGCGCTTTTGTCGAAGCTTTTGGCAAAATCCGACAGGATCATGGCCGAGCATTCGCCGCACTCCCGGTATCGACCGGCGGGGACGATGGGCATGTTGGGCGGCATAATCCTGGCCTGTGGGGCTGGTTTTCCGTCCATCGGCTCGGGATGGCTGGAACCCCTGGAGGGCTGCGGATTGGGGTTGTCCGACATGGATCAGGCTCCTTCTAGGATGAACGCGACTCCGATGGACGATCGGAGGAGAGTAGCTCCGGATAGAGCGTGCCGGCGAGATCCAGGAACTCCTGGGATGCCTTGCCGCCAGGCGCCAACTCGAATACCGCTCTGCCTTCGCTGAACGAGCGACGGTAGGCGGTGCGCTGACAGATCCGGGTCTTCAAAATGGTCACACCCGGCAGTGTGGCCAACGCCGCTTCGGTTTCATCCGACTCTCGCAACATCGGATGGGTATCGGCACGATTCACGAACAGACAAATTTCCGGTCTGCGGGATCGGGCCGAGGCCGTTTCTTTGACAATTTCCAGAAAACGGGCCGTGGACCAGACATCCGCCTGACTTGGAGGCACCGGAACCAGAATCCGATCCGCCTGACCGATGGCCTGACGCATGGCCCACAGGTTGGAAGCGCCCACATCCACCAGGGCTTCTCCTTTGTGATTGGCCATGATCCGGGCCGGATCGCTTTCGGAGCGGAACACCTTCACATCCGGTGTCACGCCTTCTTCCCGTCGCACTTCGATGGCATCGCTCAAGGTGGCCTGGGGATCCAGATCGAAGGTCACCACGTCGATGCCACGACGGGCCAGCCACACGGCCAGATTGAAGGTGATCGTGCTTTTGCCGCAGCCGCCTTTGAGGTTACCTACGACGGTGATCATGCGTTCCTTTTTTGTTTCGGTCCAAGCGAGGTCGAGGGCGAATTCCGAGGCTATCTTTTTACGCAATAACTGTCCGGAATTCAAGTGTACACTCGACGGATGCACGTGCCGCGACGGACAAAAAAAAGGGGCGACCCCGTGGAGCCGCCCCAGATCGAACCGTCCGTTACCGGAGCAGGGTCGTTTTACTTGCCAGCCGGAGCAGCCTCGGGAGCGGGCGCGCCTTGCGGACCGGCCATGGGAGGAGCACCCCACGCGCCGGGAGGAGGCGGCGGATAGCCGTAGCCATAACCAGGACCGCCATAACCATAGCCGGGGCCGCCCCAGTTGTTGCCGTTGTTCCAGCCATTGTTCCAGCCGTTGTTGTTGTTCCAGCCGTTGGAATTGTTCCAGTTGTTGTTGCCGTTGCCATTGCCGCTGCCATTGCCGGCCACGTCACCGCCCATGTTGAAACCGAAGTTGCCATTGGCGCGGCCATTGCCACTGCCATTGCCAGCTCCGTTGTTGGCCCAGTTGTTGCCCCAGTTGTTGCTGTTGTTGTTGCCCCAACCATTGTTGCCCCAACCGTTATTATTGCCCCAACCCGGGCCACCCCACCAAGCGGAAGCATCCGGCGCGGTCAGCAGGGCGCCGCCACCGATCAGGACCGCAACCGCCAGCACCTTCATACCATTTTTCATTGTATTCTCCAGTTCGAAATTATTGAGGGGCGCTTCGTGGTCAATCCCTTACCACCAGCCGCCGGGGCCCCAGCTGCCGGGTCCCCAGCCGCCAGGTCCACCGTTCCAGGGACCGCCCCCAAAGGGCCCCCAGCCGTTGTTGTTGTTCCATCCGTTATGATTGTTCCAGCCGTTGTTGTTCCAGCCGTTGTTGTTCCAGTCGTTGTTGCCGTTCCAAAGATTGTTGGCCCAGCCGTCCACGTCGCCATCAACGCTGAAGGTGAAATTGCCTTTGGCACGGCCATTGCCATTGCCGTTGCCCCAACCGTTGTTGCCCCAATTGTTTCCCCAATTGTTATTGCCCCAACCATTGTTGTCCCAATTGTTGTTGCCCCAACCATTGTCCCAGGGACCCCACCAGGCGGAGGCGGTTTCGGGAAGGGCGTGACCCAGGGCGGTGAGAACACCGGCCAGGGCAAGAATGCGAGCGGTTCTTTTCATATTAAGCTCCTTGTCCCACTAGAAAAGTTGACAGACCTGGACGCTTCCTACCACCAGTTGCCCCGACGTGACCCGTTGGACCAGGGGGCGTAAGCCCTTGGCGCAGAGGGATCTTCCGGAGGTGGTGGGCCATATGCCGCTGCCGGGTCCTGACGGTCGTAATAGGAGGGGTCATGCCAGCGCCGCTCCGCATTGGGATCCTGTGGGGGTTCGTGGCTCTCCCAGGGAGCCAGTCCGGCCCCGTAATAGCCCCGTCCCCGATACCAGTTTTGATCCGCCGCCCAGCCATAAGGTCCAGGTTCGTTCCAATTGCTGCTAGGGGCTGGATAGCGGTGTGTTCCGTAGGGACCACCCCACATTTCCGTTTCCAGATAGGGGTTGCCCCGATCCGCACCCCAGGGGTCATACAAGGGGACGTAACGCAACACTTCCCGGGGTTCGCCCCGTGCGTTGCTGTTGTCCCGGTCGCGGTTGCGCTGGGCATCCACCGACGGACTGCCGCGGGAGTCGCCGCGCCAATTTTCGTTGGCGTCCGTCCGGTCCGGCGCATTTTTCATTTCACGCATGAAGGATCCCATGAACTTCCCCATGCGTTCACCCATCACCGTCGCATCACCTTGGTCCGCGATGCCCACCATGCCCGGAGACAAGGCGGTCATATCCGGGGTCATGCCACCGGCATTTCCTTGGGTCGGTATGGCCATCCAGAGCACACCGACAGCCAGCAGGTAAAGATTTTTTTTATTTTGCAAGGATTTCCTCATGGCGCACCGATTGACTGTTGGCCCGAAAACGGAAGCGATCGGACAAGAGTTCATTAAACCATAATATCAACCTGCGCCACAGTGAAACCAGGGAATAAATCCGTCATCGGCATTTATTTGTATATTATTAAGTTCTAATAAACCCTTTCCGAACGCTTTGCAAGGGAAATTATCCGTATTGGGCGTTTTTTCAAGGGGGCGGCGACTCGCTAAGGAGTCGATGGCCCGGTTGGCGGGGAATTTCCGCCTGCCGAAGGGGGAGTCTGCGGGGTGGAATCCAGGGCGGTTTTTTGAAAATTTTCTGGAATGACGAAGAGTTCCGATGGCTGTGGTCCCTCCTGGATATGGCTCAGTTCCACCGAAAGACCATCGGCGTACTGTTCCCGGATCGCCATGCCCAAACGGGGGTCGATCCAGAGATGGGCCTGGAGGCTTTCCCGGTTGTCGGGTCCACGCATGCGGATCTCCCAGTGCAGGGTGCGGCGACCTTCCAGATTTTCCATACCCACTTGGCGGCAGATCAGGCTTTTGTCGTGACGGCAGGGACTGTTGGCCTCATCCGGCAGGGGAGGGCGGGCCGGTTCGACTCCGGTGCGTTCGGTGTAGCTCTTCTGGGACGGGATCAGGGTCCAAACCGTCTTGCGGGCGGTATGGTGGATCATGACCACCGCCACGCCGTTGCGTTGACTCTCGCCACGGATCCCTTCCGGAGAGACATACATTCGCCCCCGGGTTTGCATCTTTTTGTCCAACCGGGTGCGGGTGACATCGGCGGAAAATGAAACCATGACCGGGGGCGCGGCTTCGGCGGCTTCGGCCCCGCACGCGATTTCCGGCGTGATCCCCCCCAACAGGCCTATCAACGCCAGGGCTGCCATCCCCTGAAACAATCCCTGCGGTTTCCTGCGGACCTTTTGTGTTGTGCGGATGGTCATCTCTTTTTAACGCTCCTCGGGCCAATAACGGTTGCGGCCCGGTTCATCCCAGTAACGATCATCCCCCCGTTGTCCCCACCAGCGATCCTCCTGGCGGGGCGGCTCCCGGGGCGGAAGAGGGTCCAGGGTGGACCGGTCATCCCGGAGGGCGCCGGAGGAGTCCCGGTTCCAATCCGTTCGCGCCGGGGCGTACTCCTTCTGATACGGCCCATCCCAGAAAGCGGGCGGAGAGCGTGGATCCCGGTCATCCCGAGGCGGGGAACGGTAGGCGTCCGGGGAGGTCGGAGAGCGTGGATCCCGGTCATCCCGAGGCGGGGAACGGTAGGCGTCCGGGGGGGGATAACGGCGCTCATCGACGGGTGGCAAGGGGCCATCCGACCAGCGCTCAAAGCCGGGATTGGCGGAGGACGCGGCAGGGGGGCGGATCGGATCCCGTTCCTCGGCAGGGGGGTAGCGATCCGATTCGGAGGGAATCGCTCCCCAGGGGCGATTGCGTTCCGACAAATGTTGCTGGTAGCGATCCGGTTTCCAGATGGGAGGGGTTGCCCTTTGGGGTTCCGAGCCGTTGGGCTGGGGTTTGTTTGGCCATCGGGCCACCGGTTCGTCGTCGTCCCAGGACTGACGGCGGGGCGGTTCGGGCCGGATCTTGAATGGACTGCGTTCCGGGTCGGCGCGATAGACCCCCGATGACCAGTTGGCATCCTCTTCCGCGTGGCCGGATGTGGCCAGTCCGAGCAGCAGGGTCATGGCCATGAGCCGGATGGTACGCGCCATCGCGCCCGATGCCTGACCATCAAACCGAAAAATGGGCTGCCCGGTGCCTGTGTTCAAACGCATCACCTCCAGGGAGTGCTGTCCTGACCGTACCATTCCCCCGTCGGATTCCACCCGTCGGCACTCTCCGGCTGGGTGAGTGGGCCGGAAGGCAAGGTCAACGTGCCCCGTGGCACTGTCCGCTCCAGATCCATCTCCTCCTCCAGACCGGACGCGGCTCCGGGTGCGGGTCTGCGGGGATCGAGTCCCGGAGGCGGGGAGGCTGAAGGGGTCTCTCCGATGAAATAGGGATCATCCAGAATTTCCCGGGAACGGGCGGCCTCCCCAGCGGGTTTGGTTCCAGCCGGGCGGCTCTCCTGGAGACCGGGGCCCGGGTCGTTGGTGCGTCCTTGAGCCGGCGGTTCCGCCACGGTCCCTTTGGATCGGTTCTGGGGCGGAGGGGATTTGGTGGTTGGATTGCCGTTCCCGGCGGTCGATCCCGGGGGACGGTTGCGGGGAGGTGCCGCTTCATCCGGGGGGCCGTCCAGGAGATTCAGGGCCATCATGTATCCTCTGGACCCGTTGATCCGGGACTCAGGTTCCCCGTCGCGGATGGGGACCGGAGCCGGACCAGGCTGACTGGCCCTGGATTCCATCGGGATGTCGCCTCGTTCCCCGGAGGTGCGGGGAAGGTCGGAGGCCGACAGCGGTTTGACGGCCAGCAGCAGGGTCGCCGTGGCGACTCCCCAGATCCATCCGTGCGCGTTTGGTTTCATGTCAGGATTCGCCCCCCCGGGATTCGTCCTTGATGTGGTCGTTTTTCAGCCGGATGCCCCGTCGGGCGGGAGCCTTGGCCGGTTTGGATTCGTCGCGGCCCTCCCCGGAACCGGCGGTGACCGGAGCGGTTTGGGACTCTTCCCCCCCGGCGGAGGTCGCCGGCACGGGAGCCGTTTCGGGCTGGGCGGCGTCACGGGATTCCGTCGGATCCAGCACCACGGGGGGCTGGGGCGGCGGCGTCACGGGGCGGGGCCGGGGTTTGGATTTGGCCTTGGGAGGGAAAAAGTGCAGCCAGATGGTCCGCATCAATCCCTGACGCTTGATCGTCTGGGGCCGGACCGGAGCCTTCACGGTTGGTGCCCCGGAGGAAGGCAGATCCGCTTCGCAGGCGGCGTCCCGCATTCCCATGACGGATTGCGGGGAGTATTCGGGATGGATGAAGGCGTGACTGGCGCTCACACACCCCAGCGGAATCACCAGCAGGGTCAACAGGGTGGAAACCAGGGAGCCGAACAGCAGCGAGATGGCCATGCCCTGAAAGATGAAGTCGCCCAGGATCACGCTGGAACCGGCCACCAGGGCCAAGGCCGTGATGATGATGGGCCGGGTGCGGGCCTTGCAGGAGAGAATCACCGCATCCCGCACGCTGGTGCCCCGCAGGATCTCCTGTTGGGCGAAATCCACCAACAGGATCGAGTTGCGCACGATGATCCCCGCCAGCGCGATGAAACCGATCATCGATGTGGCGGTGAACTTGGCGTTCATCATCCAGTGGCCCGGCAGAATGCCCAGCAGGGTCAAGGGGATCGGCGCCATGATCACGGCGGGCAACATGAAATTGCCGAATTCCCATACCACCAGCATGTAGATCAGGATCAAGGCTACACCAAACGCCAGACCCATATCCCGGAAGGTCTCATAGGTGATGGTCCACTCGCCGGTCCACTCGAAGGCTGACTGGGTGTAGCTTTTGGGCGGACCCATCATTTCGCCGCTGATTTTCACCCCGTCGGGAGCGGTGTAATCTTTCAACATTTTTTCCACGTCCATCATGCCGTAGATGGGCGCGTCCAGCCGTCCTTCCACTTCGGCGGTCACGTATTCCACTGGGCGTAGATCCTTGTGGAAGATGATCGGATCGTGGGGCTGCTTGACGAAGCGACCCAGTTCACCCAACGGCACGGTTTTGCCCTGGGGGGTGCTGATGGGCAGATCCCCCAGGCTGGAGATGTTGGAACGCACCTCCATGGGCACCTGGATCACGATATAGGTGGGTTCCAGCACGCTGCCCCGCTTCACATCCCCCAACTGGGCGCCACCCATGGCCATGCCCAGATTGCGGTTGATGGCGTCCACGGTGATGCCACGGCGTACCGCTTTTTCCGTATCCACCTCGAAGCGCCAGATTTCGTAAGGCTCCCGCATGTAGGTGTCCACATCCACCAGGGAGGGGGATTTGCGGAACATCGCTTCCATGTCCCTGGCCAGACGGCGACGGGTTTCCGCATCCGGCCCGGTCACTTCCGCCACCACCGATTGCAGCACCGGCGGTCCTGGAGGCATCTCCACCACCTCGATGCGACCTCCCAATTCGGCGGCCAGAGGGGTGAGGAGTCGACGGGCGTTGATGGCGATGTCGTGGCTGGTGCGGGCCCGTTTGCTCTTGTGGAGCAGTTGCACCTGGATATCCGCGTGCCAGGAGTCCTGACGCAGATAGTAGTGACGCACCATGCCGTTGAAATTGAAGGGCGAAGCCGTGCCGATGTAGGTTTGCAGGGCGGTGATTTCCGGGATTTGATCCTTGAGGGCCAGGGTCATGCGTTGGGCCAGATTGGCGGTCTTGGGCATGGCCGTGCCTTCCGGCAGGTTGATGACCACGTTGAATTCCGGCTTGTTGTCCAACGGCATGATCTTCACCGTCACCCCGGTGGTGTAGAACAGCACCATGGTCAGGAAGAACAGTCCCACCAGCGCGAAGAGAAAACCGTAGCCTTTGATCTTGCTGTCCAGCAGTGAGGGAATGATCCAGCGGAAGAACCGTTCCAGCCGTTCGGAGCCTTTGAGTTCCTTGTCCGAGTGGTGGTGCAAGGAGCGCATGCTCGGTTTGATCAACTGGGCCAGCCAGGGGGTGAAAATGAAGGCCGCGAACAACGAAAAAACCATGGCCACCGATCCCAACGCCGGAATCGGCAGCATGTACGGTCCCATCATGCCCCGCACGAAGCCCATGGGCAGCAGGGCGGCGATCACGGTGAAGGTGGCCAGGATGGTGGGATTGCCCACCTCCCGCACCGCGTCGATGGAGATCAGGTGGCAACATTTGTCTTCCAGGAGCCAGCGCCGGTAGATGTTTTCCACCACCACGATGGCGTCGTCCACCAGAATGCCGATGGAGAAGATCAAGGCGAACAGGCTCACCCGGTCGATGGTGTAACCCATGATCAAGGCGGCGAAGACGGTCATCAAGATGACCACCGGGATCACGATCAAGGTCACGGTGGCGGGCTTGAAGCCCAGGGTGTACCACACCAGCAAGGTGACCGCCAGGGTGGCGATCATCAGTTTGAACAGCAGTTCGTTGACTTTTTCGTTGGCGGTTTCGCCATAGTTGCGGGTCACGGCCACATGGACGTTGCTGGGGATCAGACGGCCTTTCAGTTCTTCGACCTTGGCCAGCACCCCGTTGGCCACGGTGACGCCGTTGGCGCCTTTTTTCTTGGCGATGGCGATGGTCACCGCCGGGGCCTGTTCGGCCTTGAGTCCTTTGGCATCCACCGCGGCCTTGCCGGTGGTGTAGGTGACCATGCGGTTGGTCTCTTCCGGACCGGAATAGACCTCCGCCACATCCCGTACCCGGATCGGATTGTCCCCCTGGGTGCCCACCATGAGGCGGGCCACGTCGTGGGCGTTTTTCAGAAAGGAGCCGGAGTAGACCTGGAAGCCCTGATCGGCGGATTCCACGCTGCCCAGTCCTTTTTCGCTGTTGGCGGTGCGGATGGTCTGGGCGATTTGGTCGAGGCTGATGCCGAATCCGTTGAGCCGTTCCGGGGAGACTTCGACCCGGATCTGTTCCGGCCTTCCGCCCACCACGAATCCCTGACTGGCGTTTTCCACCTCGTTGAGTTTCTGAAGCACATCCAACGACAAAATCCGCAAGGCCGAGTCATCCACGTCGTTGGACCACAAGGTCAAGGTGACCACCGGCACGTCATCCACCGCCTTGGGTTTGACCAAAGGCTTCATCACGTCCGGTGGCATGAGATCCATGTTGGATTCCATCTTGTCGTACAACTTGACCAAGGACGCCTCCATGTCCTCGCCCACGTTGAACTCCACCGTGACCATGGCCTGTCCCCGCAGGGATGCGGAGTAGACATGCTTCACTCCCTTGATCTCGCTCATGATCCGTTCCATGGGTTCCGCCACCAGGGAGGAAACCTGATCCGCCGAGGCGCCCGTGTAGCGGACGAAGATGTCCACCATCGGCACCGAAATCTGGGGATCTTCCTGTCTGGGGGTGAGGATCAGTCCCATGATGCCCATGGCCAGACAGGCGAACAGCAGCAGGGGCGAAAGCGGCGAATGGATGAAGATCTTGGCCATGGATCCCGCCACCCCGAGATCGTGTCGCATGGTGGTCGGGATGGGAGGTGGGGTGAGGGATTCTTTGCTGGTCGTCGTCATGGTCCGCGCTTCCGGGTCTCTTGGGTTCAAGGCCGTCGATGGGAGAGGGAGGAGCCTGACCGGCGGGCATTGGCCACGCCGGTCATGCGGATGGGATCAGTGCTGCTTTTCCAGTTTTTTGCCCGCCGGTTGGGTGGACGAGGGATTCCAGTCCGTGGCCATGCCGCTGGGTGGAGTGGAGAGGATCCGTTCTCCGATGGACAGTCCCGACAACACGCTGACGGATTTGTCGTCCACGAAGCCTCCCAGACGGATCATGCGCAGGGCCGGTTCGCCGCCGCCCCGTTGGTCCGGGGCCACCAGCACCGCCGGCAGGCTGCCCCGCCAGATCACAGCCGACTTGGGCACGATGGGGAGATTTTTCACCGGTGTGGTGACATCCGGAATCATCACTTCGGCGTACATGCCGGGTCCACCCGGGGCGTCCTTGGGCAGGTCGAGCTTGACCGTGACCGTGTGACGCTGGGAGTCGGCCATGGGATAGATCTGGGCCACACGGGTTTCGATGCGGGTATCTCCCACGTCGAGTTTGGCCGGGATGGTCATATCCTTCTGGATGCCCGGCATGAGGCGGGCCGGGATATCCACCTTGATTTGCAGATGGCGGGTGTCGGAGAAGGTGAGCAGTGGCATGCCGGGTTGCACGGTATTGCCTTTTTCGATGTGTTTGGCCACGATCACCCCGGAAAACGGCGCGATGGATTTGGTATCCCGCAGTTTGGCTTCGAGTTCCTGGAGTTTGGCCTGGGCCTGGGTGCGGGCCGACTGGGCCTGATCGATCTGGGTGCCCTGGTTGTAGATGCGGGCGCGACGGGAGAGTTCCGGGTTGTCCAGACCCACCATGCTGCTCATGGGGCGGGTGACCATGTAGTCGAGCATGCGGGGCATGCCCATGCCGGTGTTGTCGGCTCCGCCGTAGTCCGAGCCGCTGTAGACCTGACGGGTGTATTGCACCCGGGCGTTTTTCCAGTTGATGTCCGCCGCGTCCAGGGCGGCCTGGGCCGAACGGCGCATGGCCAGCAGATCGTCGTTGTCCAGGGCCACCAGAACCGTACCGCTTTTGAACCAGTCCCCTTCCACGCCGGCCAGATATTCCACCCGTCCCGGCATTTGGGCCGTGAAGGAGACCTCCTTGAAGGGGACCACCGTTCCGCCCAGTGTGGTGGTGGCGCCGATGGATCCGGCTTCGACCGTGATGATGTTCCCTTCGGCCCGTGCTTGCGGCGCGGCCAGAGTCACCACGAGCGCGGAAAGAAGCGCGGTGAGCGTTTTTTTGCTTGTCATGACGTGCGTGCCCCCTTGACCGTGCGAGAAGACCCCGGCTTGGCAAGGCCGGGGTGTGTGCGAGCAAACCGTGGCAAAACCGATGATTACACCCGTCCCATCACCGTGAAGGACTTGATGAACGGTCCGGCCATGCGGGGATCCTTGATCATCGCGCCATAGTCACCCACCTCGAACTTGAGTTTACGGGTGGTGTAGGCCATGCCCAGTCCCATCATGCCCAATCCTTTTTCGATCCATTTGCCCCAGTTCTCTTCGCTGGCGCGCAGATCCCAGTTGATTTCCTCTCCGGAAAACGCACCGCTTTTGACTGCTTTGCCACCTTCGATCACCAGCACCCCCCGTGGTGCGGCCTCGCCTTCGATTCCATAGGCGATGGTGGAATTGAAACCGATTTTGGCCAGGGCATCGCCCAGTTCGGGTTCGTTGTTCCATTCGGTCTGGAAACGATTCATCCATTGCGCGGAAAACAGATCGGACATATGTTTGATTCTCCTTTGTATTTTCTTTTATTTGGGTGCAAGTTCCGCGTGATCCGACCGGGTCGGTGTCACGAATTCAGCGCCCGGTGACTCCCGTACCGGGTCTTTGTTCACAAATAGCCCTGGATTATAAGAGAATCCTGTTCTTTTCGCCAATCCTTTTTGATTGTGTGGTGTTCGATCCTTGCGGGCAAGGGGTGATCGGCGGGAACCGGTTCTTTTTAAACGATGATGCGTCGGGAGATGTGTTTGACGGCCAAGGGAAAGAACACGGCGGCGCTCACCAGCAGCACCCCCAGGTGCCATAATGGATTATCGAAGGGCAGACCGGTGGTCAAGGGGCGGATCAGGGCCACCACATGGGTCAGGGGCAACAACTCCGTCGCCACACGCAAGGGCGCCGGGAGGGTTTCCAGGGGATAGAAGACCCCGCAGAACAAAAACATGGGTGTGATGACCAGAGTGAAATAATACATAAAAAAATCGTAATTGGGTGAGATCGCCGTCATGATCATCCCCAGGGAGCCGAACACCACCCCGGACAAAAACACCACCGGCAGGGCCAGTACGGCGGTGGAGGCGGGAATGGCGCCCATGATCGCCCCCACCAGCAGGATGGCCGATCCGGAAAACAAGGATTTGGTCGCCGCCCAGCTCACTTCGCCGGCCACGATGTCGGCGATGCCTACCGGCGTGGCCAGCATGGCGTGAAAGGTCTGCTGACGGGTCATGCGGGTGAATCCCCCGTAGATCGCCTCGAAGGTGGCGGCGTTCATGGAGTTGGAAGCCAGAATGCCGGCGGTCAGATAGACCGGATACGATACCGGCCCCATGGACTCCACATAGCGTCCCAGTCCGTAGCCCATGCCGAGCAGATACAAAAACGGCTCGCCCAGATTGCCCACCAGGGATGAGGCGGCATTCTTGCGCCAGACCATCAGATGGCGGCGCCATACCTGGATGAACAAAAGCGTGGGCAGAAATCGGTTCATCGGGTCATCACCTCGGCGGTCCCCCAGGGGATCGGGAACGGTTGAAAGGGGTGGAACGGAAAGGGATGGGCGGTTTGCCCTCCAGGCGGGTCTGGTTTTTCGGTGGTCGGGATCGGGAGAGAGGCTTTTTATTGGGAAGGGCCTCTGTCAAAATTGGCATCATAGCCGTTTGTCGGCCTTTCAGGAAGCGATTCCGGGGGTTGGTTTTGGCTTGAAGGGGTCGATGGTGGGGTTGATGATTCGGTCCCGGGTGTGGCGGTCCGGGTGTGGGGCGTGGATTGCGATCTTTTGAGGTGGTCGATCCGGGGTCGAAGGTGTTAGGCTTAAAGCCTTTGGACAGCGATCATCGGGCCGTACGGTCTGTGTTTCGGGAGGGTAACGATCATGCGTGTCACAGGTGCAGCCTGGATGGTGTGCGGGGTGTTGCTGCTGGCCTCGGGGGAGATCGCCGCCGAGGAGAGTGGCCAGAGCGGGGCTTCCGGGAACAAAACCAGCGAATCCACCTCTGCCTCCACCCCGGTCGGAACAGAACACCCCCCGGCCACCACCACCCCGGCCACCACCACTCCGGCTTCCACCACCACCCCGGCCACTTCCGGCACTCCGGCCAGCGCCACGCCCGCCCCCCCGGGTTCCACTCCAGCCACGGCCTATGCCACCCCCCCGGTCTTCGCCACCCCTCCCGCTTTCGCCACGCCCCCGGCCTTCGCCACCCCTCCCGCCTTCGCCGCTCCCCCGGCTTTTGCCACCCCTTTGGTCCCTGCCCGTTGAGGAGGCAAAGGGGGGTATTTTCGCAACGTGGACGTGGTGGGGCAAACCGGCTACACTGTGCCATCCTGACGCCCAATCTGAAACCTGATTTTTTGGCCCGGAGTGGCGAAATCGTATCGTGATCATGCCCGTCAAACCTTTTGATGTCTTGATTCTGTCGTCCCTGGTGGGGTGGCTGTGTTGCGGCGTGGCCGGTGCGGGGGGGGGCGAGGTCACCTCGGAGGCCCAGCGTTCCTGCCTGCTGGAGCATGTCAAGTCTGCCAGAAGCGCCCTGGCCGCCCAGCATCTGCAACAAGCCTGCGCCCGCCGTTTCCCTCCCGAGTCCAGATCCCCTTCCCTGGAGATCGGACCGGAGCGGGAAGACGAACTCCACGCCTATGACCAATGCCTGTTTCGCCATCTGTCCGGGGTACAAAACGATGCCAGCGCCCAGGCCATGGAGCAGTTTTGTCACGATCAGTTTCATCCCGGGGAGTCGGCGGTCAACCGTCCCGTCCGAACCGATGGACTGTTGGAACTGCTCAATCGGATCGACCGTCCCTCGAAAAGTCGGGAGTCCCAACCCGCATCCGCTCCGGTGATCGACGGAGAGACGTTTGTTCCGTTGGCACCTGCCAAGGCCGGTCGCTGACCGGTGGCCATTGACCTCGCATCAGGGTAAATCCATCGTGTACGTCTCTGTGCTGTATACCGTGTTGGCTGTGTTGGCTGTGGTGTTTTCACAGGATCTGTGGGCAGGCTCTTGCGACTGTTCCGTGGCGGTGGATGTGGGGCATGCCCTCTTTTCCGCCGGTGCCACCAGCGCCCGGGGCAAGCCGGAATATGAATTCAACCTCTCCATGGGTACCTTGATCCACGACGAGTTGATCAAAAATGGCCTCTCCCGTAGTTTTCTCATCGTCAACCCGCCGGGACTCAAGGATCGGGTGCGCATCGCCGAGGAAAAACAGGCGGATCTGTTCGTGTCGGTGCATCACGATTCCGTGCAGTCGTTTTATCTGCGCAACTGGACCGTCGATGGCAAAAATCAGAGATATTGTGATTTGTTCCGGGGATATTCCATTCTGCTCTCCCCCAAGGGGTTGCAGTATTCCACCAGTCTGGAACTGGCCCAGATGATCGGCAGACGGTTCCGCGCCGCCGGATTTCTTCCCGCTTATCATCACTCGAAGAATATTCCCGGTGGCCGTCACAACATGATCGATGAGGAACTGGGCATCTATCAGTTCGATAATCTGGTGGTCTTGAAATATGCCGTGATGCCCGCCATCCTGATCGAATTCGGCGTAATCGTGCATCGGGACGAGGAACTTCAGTTGCAACAGCCGGAAACCCGGGACAAACTGGTGAAAGGTGTGGTGGAGGGCATTCAGGAGTTCAACGTGCGCCACTGTCTGTCCCGCTGACGCGCTGCTGCGGTTTGTTCCGCTGATTTTTTAGGGTCAACGTCTTGCATTTTTGGAGAAATCGATATGAAACAAGGACCGCTTTTCGCCCTGGCTTTGCTGTTGGCCGCTGTTCCCGCCCTCCGGACCGCCCAGGCTGAAGTTCTCGCCACCGTGGATACCGTCTTCAAGCTTCTCGGCCCGGATGACAAGATCGTCATCGAGGCCTTCGACGACCCCAAGGTGGAAGGGGTCGCCTGTCATCTGAGCCGGGCCAAACGGGGAGGGGTCGCGGGGGGGCTCGGCTTGGCCGAAGACACCTCCGACGCCTCCATCGCCTGTCGGCAGATCGGTCCCATCGTCATGAAGGACGATCTCAAGGATGGAGAGTCGGTTTTTTCCAAGAGCACCTCCCTGCTGTTCAAGAAAATGCAGGTGGTACGCTTCCTCGACAAGAAACGGAATACCTTGGTTTATCTCGTCTATTCCGACAAGCTCATCGAAGGATCCCCGAAAAACTCCATCTCCACGGTTCCGGTCATGCCCTGGCGCAAGGATTGATGGGTGGGGCTGGCAAGGGGGGGTCTGGGTTTTTCAAAAGGCGAAAAACCCAGACCCTCCAAGGCGGCGCGCTGCGCTTTTTTCGTGAAAGGATGCGAAAAAAGCGTGTTTGAAAAGTGCGCTTGAAAACAAAGTCAAAGGCCAAAGCAAAGGCAAGACCCTGGGAGAAGAATCTCCCAGGCCCTCACTTTTTTTTCAATGGTTTCAAGGATGCGGTGTCTGGATTTGGATCCGGATCGGGGCTAACGCTGCACCGGTCCGCCGGACAAAATCTCCTGGGGTACTCGATTGGCGAATTTCTCGGCGAAATTGGCTACGAACCGGTCCGCCAACTGACGGGCCTGGGCATCGTAACGGGCCGGATCCTTCCAGGTGGTGCGGGGATTCAGATGCATGGGATCCACGTTGGTGATCTCGATGGGCACCTCGAAACCGAAGGTCGGATCGATCCGGGTGGGCACATGATCCAGATGACCGTCGAAGATCCGGTCGATGATCGCCCGGGTCTCCTGAATCGGCATGCGGAAGCCTTCCCCGTAGGGACCGCCGGTCCAACCGGTGTTGATCAGCCAGCATTTGGCCTGGGTCTGTTGCAGCTTCTTGCCCAGCAGCGTGGCGTACACCACCGGATCCAACGCCATGAACGGCTCCCCGAAACAGGCGGAAAAGGTGGTGGTCGGCTCGGTGACGCCCCGTTCCGTTCCCGCCAGCTTGGCGGTGTAACCGGACAGGAAATGATACATGGTCTGTTCGATGGTCAAGCGGGCCACCGGCGGCATGATGCCGAAGGCGTCCGCGGTCAACAAGATGACGTTGGAAGGATGTCCCCCGTGGCCGCTGAGCTGGATCCGGGGCAACGACGCCAATGGATAGGCGGCGCGGGTGTTTTCCGTCAAGGTGTGATCGTCCAGATTGACCCGTCGGGAGACCGGATCCATGATGACGTTTTCCAACACCGTGCCGAACCGGCGGGTACAGTTCCAGATGTCCGGCTCCGCCTGGGGATGCAGACGGATCACCTTGGCGTAACATCCCCCTTCCAGATTGAACACCCCGTTGTCCGACCAGCCATGCTCGTCGTCACCGATCATGCGGCGGCGGGGATCCGTGGACAAGGTGGTCTTGCCGGTGCCCGACAGACCAAAGAAAATGGCCACATCATCCTGTTCGCCGATGTTGGCGCTGCAATGCATGGACAACACGCCCTGCAAGGGGAGCAGATAGTTCATCAGGGTGAAGACCGCTTTTTTGTTTTCTCCGGCGTAACCGGTGCCGCCGATGAGGGCTTCCCGGCGTCCCAGATGCAGCAGGATGAAGGCTTCCGAACGGGTGCCGTCCACCTCGGGCACCGCCAGGAAACCTCCGGCGTTGATCAGGGTGAAATCCGGTTGCATCACCTTTTCGCAAGGCGAGGCCGGGTGGATGAACAGATTGCGGGCGAACAGGGATTGCCACGCCTGGGTGGTGACGATCCGCACCCGGCGTTGATACTGGGGATCCGCCCCCACGCGACAATCCTGCACGAACAGTTCCCGGTCCTGGAGATAGGCGGTGACCCGGGTACGGAGCTTTTCGTAGGCCTCTTCGGAGAAGGGACGGTTGACCGATCCCCAGGCCACATGGTCGCGGCTGGATGGCTCGTCCACGATGAATTTGTCGTTGGCCGAACGGCCCGTATACTGGCCGGTCTCCACTACCAAAGAGCCGCCGGTGGCGATGCGCCCTTCGCGGCGGTGGATGGCGGTTTCATACAGTTCCGGGGTGGAAAGATCCACGCGGATGGCCCCGGTGTGATGAATGCCCTGTTGAACCAACTGGGCGCGAACCGCGTCGGAATAGGCTTGGGGGGAAAGGGGTTTGGTCATGAGGTCTCCTCCATGAGTGTGCCGGGGGTCGAGGATTCCAGGCGCGCGCGGGTTCGTTTTTTCCCGTCTTCCACGGCGGGCTGGTCAAAGGGGGTGACGCCGAAACATTCGGCCACCAGAGTGGTTTCCATTTCCAACAACACGATCAATTCGCCCAAAGCGACCGGATCGGTGGCGGCCAGACGGAACTCCCGCACCGGCGCCTTGCGTCCGATGAGGGCGTCACGGGTGCCGAGATATTCGGCGGTGAACAGTTCACCCACGGTGCGCCCTGCCAACGGGGCCACCGCCGACAGAGGGGCGAAACGGGTCGGAATCGTCGCTCCCAGGGTGGCGAGGGTGGGATCGAACAGCAAAGTGAACTGTTTGTCCTCGGGTCCGTCGAGATACAGTTGCAACTGGGAGTGTTGATCCACCACGCCTCGGGCTTCCACCGGGGTGAGGCCGTGTTTGCGGCCCTGGTCGTCGATCTTGCCCAGGCTTTCGGCCCATAACTGTCTGAACCAGGTGGCGATGGTCTCCAGACGGGAGCCGTAGGTCAAAAACACGCTCATGTTGCGTCCCGCGGCGGCCATCTCCGCCTGGGCCAGGGCGTGACGCAACGCCGGATTGTTCACCGGATCCGGCTCCAGGCAGCGTTGGGTCATCCGGGTGGCGCCGGCCAGCAAGGCTTCGATATCCGCTCCGGCGAAGGCGGCGGGCAGCAGACCCGTGACCGACAGCACCGAGAACCGTCCCCCCACCGGGGCGTGGGGAATGATCGGCACCTCCAGGGCGCGACCGATCGCGCTCAAAGCCCCCTGGGGGTTTTCCGTGACGATGGCCAACCGGTCCTGGGGGCGTTCTCCGAGCCGGTCCAGCACCGTGAGCAGTTGAGCGAGGGTTTCCGGGGTTTCACCGGATTTGCTCACCGCCAACACGGTGGCGCGGCTCCAATCCTGGTCATACAGGGCCGCCAGTTGAACCGGACAGATGTTTTCGTAAAAGGTGACGGCGCGTCCCTGGCCAGCCAGGGAACGGACCAGCATGTTGCCTCCCAGGGAACTGCCGCCGATGCCCAGCACCACCAGATGATCGGATTGATCCTGAAACCGTTGCGACCATTCAAGCGCCTTGGCGACCTCCTGATCGTTTTCGGTGAGGCGCACGAAGGCAGGGCGAAAAGTTGGATTATGTTTCCAACCCGAAAGGGTGTGCAGCAGAGGGGGAGGACAGTCGGTGGTTGGGGTGAAAAAGGGATGGGTGCGTATATCGAGAGCAGAGGTGTTCACAGTTGCCTATCGTCCCTGTTGGTGTGGCTTGTTTTCCGCTTGCAAAACGATGAGTGACCTGAAAAGCCAGGATTCGGGGCGTGGATTCCCCCAAAAAAAGTGTTGTTCTGACTTTGTCAAACAGGTGTCAATCCCGTTTGGGGAGATACTGTAGGGGATTTTGCGGTGCAATGCTACGGCGGATTTCAAAATGCAGACGGGGAGAGACGGTCACTCCGGATTGTCCCGCCAGGGCGATGGTTTCCCCGGCCCGCACGCTTTGGCCTTTCCTGACCATGATCTTTTGCAGATGGGCGTAGGCGGTCATGAAGGAGCCTCCATGCCGGAGCAGCACCATGTTGCCAAAGGTGGTCAACCCTTGATCCGCGTAGGCCACCACTCCGTCGGCGGCGGCGACGATGGGATCACCCGGATTGGCGGCGATGTCGATGCCGGTGTTGCGCAACGCTCCCATCTGTCCGAAGCGGCCAATGACCCGACCCGTATGGGGCCACACCCAGTACGCCGGGGGATAAGGCGAGAGGGGTTGGGCCTGGGTATAGGTCTGGGGCGGAAGGCTGGTGTCCCGCCCCGCGGTCGGGTCGGGACGCGGAAGGGGATTCCGCAGCGCCAAAGAGGGGGGCGGAATGGTGCCGGGAGGTTCTTCCCAAAGGCGGGGAGCGGGTTTGTCCGGCAGGGTGGGGCGATCCGGTTCGGGTCTGGAGGCCATTTCCGGTTCGGGTCTGGAGGCCGTTTCCGGTTCGGGTCTGGAGGCCGTTTCCGGTTTGTTGGTCATGTCCGGTTTGGCGATCACGGGGGGGGGGAGAGGGGGACGGGGGGCTTGTCCCGGCGGAGTCACCCGCAGCCGTTGGCCTACCGTGAGTTGATCCGGATTGGTGATGCGGTTCCAGGTGGCCAGTTGTTCCACGTCGATGTTGTGGCCCGTGGCGATGGCCCAGAGGGTGTCACCGGGGCGGACCGCGTAGAGAATTTCCCGTCCGGGTTGGGGGGGAGGGGGTTGGGTTTGGGGTTCGGGAGCCAAGTCCGCCGCCAGGGGTGGACCCTTGACCACCCGCACCGGAGCGGCGGAACCGTTGCCCGCTTCCCGGGGCGGAGGCGCGCCGGTGCCGGAACATCCCGACAGCAGGAACAGCAATCCGATCCCTCCGATCCAGGTGCCTCTTCGGAGGGAGACACAGCCAGAAGGTCGGCGGGATTCCGGGTTCACGGTGACTCTTCCTTCCACCCCTGGGCGCCCACCAGAGGCACGAAACAGCAGGGTTCCAGGGTTTCCCGTTGGAGGGCGCCATCCGCCAGACGGATGATGCGGATCAGGTTCTGGGCGCTGCGGCTCCCTTCCGGGGCCACCAGCACACCATTGGGAGCCAGTTGACGCAGCACGTTTTCCGGGGTGATCGGGGTGCCGGCGGTGATGATCACCCGCTCGAACAGCCGTTCTTCCGGCCATCCCAGGGAGCCGTCTCCGACCCGGCAGACCACATTGTGAAATCCCAAACGGCGCAGTCGCTTGCGGGCCGAGTCCGCCAGCGAGGGCAGTCGTTCGATGGTGTAGACTTTGTGGCTCAGTTTGGACAGAATCGCGGTCTGATACCCGGAACCCGTGCCGATTTCCAACACCTCTTCTTGTCCGGTGAGGCGCAACGCCTGACTCATGCGGGCCACGGTATAGGGTTGGGAGAGGGTTTGACCTTCGCCGATGGGGAGGTTTTCATCCCCGTAGGCCCGGCTGGCCAGGGCCTCTTCCACAAACAGATGGCGCAAGGTCTCCCGCATCACCGCGATCACCCTGGGGTCATCGATGCCGTGGTTCTGGAGCAACTCCCTGACCATGCGGTCGCGGGCGCGCGACGAGACCATGCCGTGTTCCGGTACTTTCATGCGTTCAAGAGACTCTGGCAGACGAGGATGGTCTTGGAAGTCCGTCGCGGGCTGGCATGACCTTAGAATGCGGACAGCAGACCGGATGGCCAATCCAAACGGTTATGGTAGACATATTGCAAGAATACGGGTCGGTGCGAAGTGTGTCAACGAAGTTGGCGCGTTTTCGCTGCTGTTTCGGGACTTTTGCCAGGATTACAAGAAGGAGCGGGTATGCAGACCATGGCCAAGGATCCACCCCCCGTCGGGCTGCGGCCCGATCCCTGGCTGGTCGCCCTGGTGCTGCTGGTGCATGCGGGATTGTGGTGGTGGGCCCAACCCATCGTCGAAGGCAGCGATGATCTCTCCTATGCCACCTTCGCCCATCGGATGCAGACCGGCACCTTTTTGTTCGAGGCCCACCATTTCGCCCACCGGTTGGGGATCCTCTCCCCCACGGCCCTGCTGTACGCTCTGTTCGGTGTCAACCCCTACACCACCACCGGTTGGTCTCTGATCTGTTCTCTGCTGACCATCTGGGGGGTGCATCGGGTCGCCTTGCCCCTGGCGGGTCGTCTGGCCGCGCTGCTGGCCGCTTTGGTGCTGGCCACCAACACCTTTTGGCTGGAACAGGCCTTGGGGCTCGGACCCGACCTGCCCGTGGCCGCTTGCGCCTTCGCCGCCCTGGCGGTATTGGCCCAGGCCCGCGCCCCCGGCGGTTGTCGTCTCTCCCCCCGAGAGGCGGGGCTGCTGGTCTCTTTGGCCCTGACGGCGGCGGTGTTGACCAAACTTTCCATCATCTGGGTGATCTATTTCCTGGCTTTGGTCATGCTGCACGATTTGTATCATGGCCGTCATCGGGCCTTGTGGGGCTGGATCGCGGTTTCCGGCGGGGTGATGGGGGCACTTTATCTGGGGGTCTATCAACTGTTGCGGGGGGATCCTTTGTATCATCTCCACGTGGTCAACCAGATCTATAACAATCCCTATGGCATCTGGACCTACTCCGCCGAATCCGGCAACAGTCTCATGGCCCGGCTGACCTATCAGCCGATCCGCATGATCCTGGAAATTCCCGGCTTCGTGACCCTGGTGTTTCTGTCCATCCCGCTGGCGTGGCTGTTTTTGAAAGGGGTGGAGCCGGAGCGGCGCGGGGAGTACCGCTATTGGCTGGGGATGATGGGGCTGGTGTTGTTCGTCTTCTGGTTTGCCACCAATTCGTTTCAGTATTACAACCCCATGATGCTGTGCGGGCGTTATCTGATGTTTCTGTTTCCCCCCGCCGCCTTGCTGGGTGGAGCCATCCTGGCGGGTCTGATCCAGCGGCCACAACGCGGCGCCCTGGTGGTGCCCATGGCCGGAGTCGGAGCCGGGATGGTGGTCGTGTTGCAGGGGTTTGGTTTCTGGAAACGGGAAATCCTGCTGCTGGAGCTGTGTCTGCTGGTGTTGGCCGCGGAACGGTGGTGGCCGGCGGTGGCGAGGCGTCATCAGCGGTGGCTGGCCACAGGCCTGGTGGCGGCGACCCTGGTGATCCTGCCGGTGCTGGCGGTGGGGCAGGGGGTGTTGGGTCCCACGGTCTGGCAGAAGATCTATCGCGGTCTGATGCGTGAATCCCTGGCGCCGTTGCAAGAACCGGTGGTGCTGTATACCGATGCCCGGGTGATCACCACCTTGGAATGGATGGCGGGTTTCCGCAGCCCCGACTTTGTGCAGATGGTCAACTGGCGCACGCCGGGTCTGCGGGTGGTCCTGCCCGCTGGCGGGGCGCGGCGTTGGATTCTGCTCAATGCCCGGGATGAGCAGGCGGACCGTTTGCAGGCACTGTTGAAGGATCCCCCCCGGGAGTGGAAACTGCTGTGGAAATCCCGTCACACTCCCAAAGAGGCGGCCTATCTGTTTGAAACCAGCGAGGCGGATCCGATTCCGACGTTGTTCAGCCGTTTTCCGGAACAGATGACCCCCAATGTGGTGAAACCCAAGAGCGTCCCCTGATTCCTGCCCTGCGCGCCGATGGCCTTCCCGGCAGGATGGGGAATCCATCGGCGCCCGCGCAAGAAGGGGAAATCACTGGCGCATGGTGGCTCCGAAACGGGTGTGGGCGCAGGCGATGACTTGTTCCGACAGGGTTTTGCTCTCCGAGTCGGTGAGGGTACGGTCGTCGGCTTGCAACAGCAGGCTCAAGGTCAGACTTTTGTGACCCTCCGGCACACCGGTTCCGGTATAGATGGCCGTCACCTGCACCCGGCGGATCAGGGTGGGATCTACCGCCAGAATCTCCTGAATCACCGCTCCCGCGGGTGTTTTTTCCGGCATCAGGAAGGTGAAATCGCTTTGGATCCCCGGGAAACGGCTGGTGGCGCTCTCCGACACCCGCGCCGGGGGGCGGGCGGGTAGGGCTTCCAGATCCAGTTCAAACAGATAGACCTCTTTGCGCAGATCCAGTTGTGCCATTTCCTGGGGATGCAGTTGTCCCATCCAGCCCAAAGGCGTGCCGTCGGCGGTGGAGACCTGCGCCTTGCGCATCGGGTGCAAAAAGCTCGGTCCGCCGGCGGTGAATTGGGGCAGCGCGCCGGTCAGTGTGGACAACAAGGACTCCAGATCCCCCTTGAGATCAAAAAAATCCACCCCCCGGGCCGGGGCATGGGGGGAAAGCTCTTCCGCCGGGCCGGTGATCACCCCGGCCAGCCGTTCGTGTTCCGCGAGGGTGCCATCGGCCTGATTCAAAAAGACCCGCCCGGTCTCGAAAAGGCGCAGACGCAGATTGCCCCGGTTGAGATTGCGCTGGGCGCTTTCCATCAATCCGGCGATCAGGTCGGTGCGCAACACCGACTGCTCTTCGGAGAGGGGATTGATCAGCGCCAGAGGGATGGCCTCCCGGTTGAAACAACGCTGGATGGCCGGACTCACGAAAGCGTAGTCGATGGCCTCCTGATAGCCCTGTCCCACCAGCAGGGTCCGCACCCGGTCGGCCAGACGGCGTACCGGATCCGGGGTCGGGGGAGAGGCGGGCACCCGGGGCAGGGTGGTGGGGATCCGGTCGTAGCCGTGCAGGCGGAGGATCTCTTCCAGCAGATCCTCTTCGCGTTTCAGGTCGTGGCGCCAGCTCGGCGGAGTGACCGCGAACCGGGGGGAACCCTCCCCGGAGTCCGGCTCGACCCGGCATCCCAGGGCGGTGAGCAGGGTATTCATGGCTTCCGGGGTCAGGTCGATTCCCCCCATGCGGTTGACCCGTTCGGGCCGGTAGGGAATGGCTTGGGGAGGCGTCCAGGTGTGACCGTCCACCAGGGTGATGGGTCCGGCCTGCCCACCCGCCAGATCCAGAATCAGGCGGGTGGCCCGTTCCATGACCACAGGGAGTGCTTCCGGATCCGTGCCCCGCTCGAAACGGTGGCGGGATTCCGAGACCAGTTCCAGGCGGCGTCCCGTGCGGGCGATGCCGATGGGCTCGAAATAGGCCGCTTCCAAAAACAGATCCGTGGTGATTTCGGTGACGCCGCTCTCCTCTCCTCCCATGATGCCCGCCAAGGCCAGGGTGCGTTGCTGGTCGGCGATCACGGTCATGGTGTCGGTCAGGGTGCGTTCGATCCCGTCCAGGGTGCGCAGGGTCTCTCCCGCTTGGGCGCGACGCACCACCACCGGCAGGGCCAGACGGTTGAGATCAAAGGCGTGCAGCGGCTGGTTGAGATCCAGCAGCAGATAATTGGTGATATCCACCACATTGTTGATGGCCCGCAGTCCCACCGCCTCCAGGCGTTTTTTCAGCCATGCGGGGCTGGGTCCGACGGTCACCCCCCGGATGATCCGACCCGCGTAGCGGGGACAGCCGAGGGGATCTTCCAGCCGCACCGGGGCGATGGCTTCGGGTATCGTGACCGGCACCGGTGTGGATTCCAGGGGCAGCAGGGGCCGGGCGGTGAGGGCGGCCAGTTCCCGGGCCACACCCCGCACTCCCAGACAATCCCCCCGGTTGGGGGTGATGCCCAGCTCCAGCACCACATCGTTTTTGCCCAGGGCGTCGGCGATGGACAGGCCGTCCGGGGTGGCGGGATCCAGGATCAGCACCCCATCGGATTCGGTGGCCAGTCCCAGTTCCTTCAGCGAGCAGAGCATGCCGTGGGAGGTGACGCCGCGGATTTTCCCCAGTTGAATCTCCATGCCATTGGGCAGGTTCGCCCCGACCCGCGCCACCGCCACCTTGTCGCCGGGGCGATGGTTCTTGGCGCCGCAGACGATCTCCAGGGTTTCCGGTCCGACTTTGACCTGACACACGGTGAGCCGGTCGGCGTTGGGATGGGGTTGCACCGTTTCCAGCAGTCCCACCTGAACCTTTTCCAGACCTTGATCCAGGCGGATCAGGGCATCCAGTTCCAGTCCGGCCATGGTGAGCCTGGCGCCGATGGTGGCCGGGTCAAGCGCGGTGTCGATGTGGTCGCGGAGCCAGTCGAGGGTGATTTTCATGCGCGGGTCCAGTCTTTGTGTCGATAAAGGTCGGGAGAGGGGATCGGTGGGTGGAGCCTGGTGTTCTCCGCCATGCCATCACGCATAGCGGCTCAGGAACCGTATATCGTTGTCGAACAGGGCGCGCAGGTCCGGGAAGCCGTATTTGAGCATGGCGAGCCGTTCCACCCCCATGCCGAAGGCGAAGCCGGTGTAGCGTTCCCGGTCGATGCCCACGTTGGCCAGCACGTTGGGGTGGATCAGGCCGCAGCCCAGCACCTCCAGCCAGCCGGTGCGTTTGCAGACCCGGCAGCCTTGGCCATTGCAGAACAGGCAGCCCATGTCCACCTCGGCGGAGGGTTCGGTGAAGGGGAAAAACGAGGGGCGGAAGCGGACCGGCAGGGGGCGTTCGAAGAATTCCACCAAAAAGGCTTCCAGCAGGCCCTTGAGTTGGCCGAAGTGGACCCCTTCATCCACCATGAACCCTTCCACCTGATGGAACATGGGGGTATGGGTGATGTCCGAGTCGCAGCGGAACACCTTGCCCGGGGCGATGGCCCGCAAGGGGGGTTGGCATCCTTTCATGACCCGGATTTGCACCGGTGAGGTATGGGTGCGCAGCAATCGTTTGTGGCCATTCGGGTCCGGGGGCAGGTAGAAGGTGTCGTGCATCTCCCGCGCCGGGTGGTCCGGGGGAATGTTGAGGGCCGCGAAGTTGTACCAGTCGGATTCCACTTCCGGGCCGGAAGCCGGGGGAAAGCCCATGGCGGTGAAGATGGCGATGATTTCGTTCTGGGCGCGGGTCACCGGGTGGAGGGTTCCGGTGGTGCGGGGGCGTCCCGGCAGGGTGACATCCACCCATTCCCGTTCCAGGCGTGTGTTGAGTTCCGCCTGTTTGAGGTGTTCCATGCGGTTGGCGAGGGTCTGGGCGAACTCCTCCTTGAAGGCGTTGGCCATGGCGCCGAGGGTGGCCCGTTGTTCTTCGTTCATTTGGCCCAGTCCCCGCAGGATCTGGGTCAGGCTGCCTTTTTTGCCGAGGGTCTTGACCCGGATGGCTTCCAGATCGGCGGGGGAAGTGGCGGTGGTCAGTTCGGAGAGCGCGGTGGTTTTCAGCAGCGACAGTTCTTCAAGCATGGCACATACTCGGCAGGGTCAGGAATGGAATCCACTATTGAAAAAAAAGAGAGGGTCTGGGAGATTCATCTCCCAGGACTTTGACTTTTAAGATTTTGACTTCAAAACAAAAAATTTTAATTAAATTTTATAATAAAAATTTTATTTTTAAAATCAAAACCCTGGGGGAAGAATCCCCCAGACCCCTTCTTTTTTTCAATAGTATAAATAAAGAAAGGGTTCCGTGGGGAACCCTTGACTTTATTTATTTCGGAGAATGGCGTCAGGCAGCGGCGAGGGCGGCCTTGGCACTCTCGGCGATGCGGGCGAAATCTTCGGGGGTATGCACGGCCATATCCGCCAGCACCTTGCGGTCCAGCTCGATGCCGCTCTTGGCCAACCCGCAGATGAACTGACTGTAGGACAGACCGCTCAACCGGGCCGCGGCGTTGATACGCACGATCCAGAGTTTGCGGAAATCCCGTTTCCGGGCACGGCGGTCCCGATAGGCATACTGCAAGCCATGCTCGACCCGTTCCAGGGCGATGCGGAAACAACTGCCATTGCGGCCACGGTAACCTTTGGCCAGATCCAGAACTTTCTTGTGGCGTGCATGAGCTGACACGCCTCGCTTGATGCGCGACATGGGGGGAACACTCCTTCGTTTTAAGACTTATAAATAGGGCAGCATCTGCCTGACCGCGCGGTTATCCGCCTCGGACATGAGGCAGGTGCCACGCATGTTGCGTTTGCTTTTGGGGGACTTCTTGGTCAGGATGTGACGCTTGAACGCATTGTTGCGTTTCAGTTTGCCGGATCCGGTGGCGGAGAACCGCTTGGCCGCGCCCCGGTGACTTTTGATCTTGGGCATTTCCGATCCTTCGGTTGATGGTTGGTGTGTCAGGGTACTTTTTTGGTCTTCGAGGGTGCCACGACCATGGTGATTTGACGCCCCATCAGTTTGGGCACCTGTTCGACCTTGGCCACATCGGCGACCGACTCTTCCACACGCTTGAGCAAAGCCATACCCAGCTCCTGGTGGGCCATTTCGCGGCCACGGAAGCGCAAGGTGCATTTGACCTTGTCGCCATCCTCCAGGAATTTTCGCATGCTTCGCAGCTTCACGTCAAAGTCGTGCGTATCGGTGCCAGGACGAAATTTGACTTCCTTGATTTCGATGCGCACCTGTTTTTTGCGCGCCAGACGTTCCCGCACCGATTTTTGGTACTTGAACTTGGCGTAGTCCATGATTTTGCAGACGGGAGGCCGGGCTTCCGGGGCCACCTCCACGAGATCCTGACCGGCCTCCATGGCGCGCCGTTGGGCCTCGTAACTGCTGACAACGCCAACCTGCTGACCCTTTTCATCGATCAGGCGCACTTCCGGGACACGGATTTGTTCGTTGATGCGCGTGTTGTCGGTGGGGGCCGGGGGGGCGCGGTCCTTGGTGCTGTTGGGAATGGTAGGTTTGATGATGATCGGTTCTCCCATGATGGTGATGGATCCTTAAGTCCGGTTCGCGGCTTCTTGGAGCAGACGTTGCAGCATGTCATCCACGGGGATCAGACCCAGATCCTTGCCGTGACGATCACGGGGGCTGACCGCCCCTTCCGCCTGTTCGCGTTCGCCGACAATCAGCAGCCAGGGAATCTTCCTCATGGCGTGCTCACGGATTTTATAGCTTACTTTATGATTACGCAAATCCGTTTCCACGCGCAGACCCGCAGCGCGCAATCTTTTTCCCACTTCCACGGCCCAATCGTTGTGGGCTTCGGTAATGGTCAGCACCACGGCTTGCACCGGGGCGATCCACAAGGGGAAGTGACCGGCGTAATGCTCGATGAGAATGCCGAAGAACCGTTCCAGGGAACCCATCAGCGCCCGGTGGATCATGATGGGCCGATGACGCCCTCCATCTTCGCCAATATAGCCGATATCAAACCGTTCGGGAAGGTTGAAGTCCAGTTGAATGGTGGAACATTGCCACTTGCGACCGATGGCGTCGGTGATCTTGACATCGATCTTGGGTCCGTAGAAGGCCCCGCCCCCCACATCCTCGGCATAGTCGAGACCATGACGGGTGATGGCATTGCGCAACGCGGTGGTGGCCTTTTCCCAGATTTCGTCCGATCCCACCGATTTTCCCGGTCGGGTGGAGAGGTTGACCTCGAACTTTTCAAATCCGAACGTGCGCAGGGTTTGCAAAGTGAGGTCCAGAATGGCGCTGATCTCCTCTTCGATCTGGGATTCCCGGCAGAAAATGTGGGCATCGTCCTGGGTGAAACCCCGCACCCGGAACAGTCCATGGAGAACTCCAGACATTTCATAACGATAAACCGTACCCAGTTCGGCCCAGCGCATGGGCAGATCCCGATGGGAACGGATCCTCGACCGGAACACCAGAATATGGAACGGACAGTTCATGGGCCGGATCTGGTAGGACTGTTCATCCACCGTCATGGGATTGAACATCGAATCCCGATAGAAATCCAGATGACCCGACGTGCGCCAAAGATCCAGATTGGCCATGTGGGGGGTGAACAGGAATTCGTAACCCGCTTCCCGATGGGTCTGTTTCCAGTAGTCCTCGATGGTCTGGCGCATGCGCGCCCCCATGGGATGCCACAACACCAAGCCGCCCCCGGCGTCATCCTGGATGGAAAACAGATCCAGTTCCTTGCCCAGACGGCGGTGATCCCGTTTGGCTGCCTCTTCCAGCAGGGTCAGATGGGCCGCCAAAGCCTTTTTGTCGGCGAAGGCGGTGCCATAGATCCGTTGCAGCATTTTGTTTTTCGAGTCGCCCCGCCAGTAGGCGCCGGCCACCCGGGTCAGCTTGAAGGCTTTCAGACGACCCGTGGACGGCACATGGGGGCCGCGACACAGATCCATGAACTCCCCCTGACGGTACAAAGAAAGCGCCTGATCCGACGGAATGTCGCGGATGATCTCCGCCTTGTAGTGTTCCCCCTGGGCCGTGAACCAGTCGATGGCCTCCTGACGCTCCATGAGGCGACGTTCCACCGGCAGATCCCGCTGTGCGATCGCCTCCATGCGGGCCTCGATGGCGGTCAGATCTTCCGGGGTGAAGGGGCGCTCGTAATCGAAGTCGTAATAAAAACCATCTGCCACCGCCGGTCCGATGGTCACCTGGGCCGCAGGATACAGCTCCTTGACCGCGTGGGCCATGAGATGACTGGTGGAGTGACGCAGAATTTCCAGGCCGTCCGGGGTGGAGGGGGTGATGATCTCCACGGCGGCGTCGGTTTCCAAAGGGGTCTCCAGATCCACAAGGCGTCCATCCACCCGACCGGCCAAAGCCGCACGGGCCAGACCGGCGCCGATGGCCGCAGCGATGGCCGCCACGGTCGCGGGGGAGGCGATCTCCTTGATGGATCCGTCGGGCAGGGTGAAACGGGGCATGGGACTTACACTCCTGAAGCGTCGGCAGTACGTTGAATGAGCTGGCACAGGTCATCGACCACCGCGGCAATGGTCGCGGCGCAATCCCCCTCGGCCATGACGCGGATTTTGGGTTCCGTGCCCGAGGCCCGCACCAAAACCCGACCCCGACCTTCCAGGGTGGCCTGGGCGTCGGCGATGGCCTGACGGATGGTGGCATCCTTCAAGGGCTGGGTGCCGCGGGGAATGGTCACGTTCTTGAGAATTTGCGGTACGGTTTCCAGTTGGGCGGCCAGCTCCGACAGGGGACGCTGTTGGGTGACCATCCGTTCCAGAATCTTCAAACCGCTGACAATGCCATCCCCGGTGGTGTTGTAATCCAGAAAGAGCATGTGACCCGACTGCTCCCCCCCCAGATTGCACCCTTCCGCCAGCATGGACTCCAGCACGTAACGGTCTCCCACGTTGGCCCGGATCAGACGCAAATCCCGGGCCGACAGAAACCGTTCCAGGCCCAGATTGGACATGACCGTACCCACCACCGCACCGCCTCGCAGGGTGTTGTGTTCCTGCATCATCATGGCGCTCATGGCCAGCAGTTGATCCCCGTCCAGCAGGCGACCGTTCTCGTCGCACACCAGCAGGCGATCCGCGTCCCCGTCCAGGGCCAGTCCGATATGGGCACCGGTCTCCTTGACCTTGGCGCGCATCAGTTCCGGATGCAAGGTGCCGCAGCCGTGGTTGATGTTGAGTCCGTTGGGCTCCACACCCAGAGGGATGACATCTTCCGCGCCCAGTTCCCAGAACACCTCCGGGGCCACCTTGTAGGCCGCGCCATGGGCGCAGTCGATCACGATCTTCATGCCGGTGAGGCGCAGATCCCGGGGAAAGGTGTTTTTGCAAAATTCGATGTAGCGGCCACGGGCATCCTCGATCCGTTGGGCCCGTCCCACATGGGCCGGGTCCGGGGGATCGCTCACCACCGGATCCTGGAAGAAACGGGACTCGATGGCCAGTTCCACCTCATCCGGGAGCTTCATGCCATTGGGGCCGAAAAACTTGATGCCGTTGTCGTGGAACGGATTGTGGGACGCGGAGATGACCACGCCGATTTCGGCCCGGAAGGCCCGGGTGAGATAGGCCACCGCCGGAGTGGGGATGGTGCCCACCTGTACGCAGTGCATGCCCACGGAGTTGAATCCGGCCCGCAACGCCGACTCGAACAGATAACCGGAAAGCCGGGTATCCTTGCCGATCACCACCGTGCCCCCCCGGTGATCCGGACGGCGCAACACCTGACCGGCGGCCTGACCGAGGCGCAGGGCGGTTTCGGCGGTCATGGGGTGAAAGTTGGCCAAGCCCCTGACGCCATCGGTGCCGAAGAGTCTGCGGGGAGTTGCGGCGTCCGTACTCATGACAGGGATCCTCCCTCTGAAAAGGAACGATAGCCGGTGGCGACCGCCATGGCCTGACGGGCGCCCGCCACGTCATGCACCCGCAGGATGGAGGCGTCGGCCAGGGCGGCCAGCAGATGACCAGCCGGATCCCGTTGGCGGGGTGCGTCGATGCCGGTCAGTGCCCCCAACAGCCGCTTGCGGGAAAATCCCAGCAGCAAGGGGGTGCCCAGGCCGCGAAACAGACGACGACGACGCAGCAGGGTCAGATTGTGGGCGGTGGTCTTGCCGAAACCGATGCCCGGGTCGCAGATCAACCGTTCCCGTGGCAGACCGTGGGCGACACACAAGGCCATGCGCCGCGCCAAGAAATCGTAGACCTCTCCCACCACGTCGTCATAGGCTGGGGCCTGTTGCATGGTGGCGGGACGGTTTTGCATGTGCATCAGCACCGCCGGGGTTTGACTCTCCGCCAGCAGGCGGGCGGTATCCTGACCGGCTTCGGGATCGTCCGGAGCCTCGCCACCACCCCGCAAGGCGGTGACATCGTTGATCAGTGCCGCGCCCGCCTGGATGGCGGCGCGCATCACCGCGGGCTTGGAGGTGTCCACCGCCACCGGAATCGGCAACGCGGCGGCCAGCTCCCGAATCACCGGCACCACCCGTTCCAGCTCTTCCGCCAGCTCCACCGGCGCGGCTCCCGGACGGGTGGACTCTCCCCCCACATCCAGCAGATCCGCCCCCGCCTCGGCCATGGCCAGACCCTGATCGATGGCGGCCCGTTGATGGCCCGCCAGACCGTCTCCGGAAAAAGAGTCGGGGGTCACATTCACGATGCCCATGATCCGGGGAGCCGTCAGATCCAGATGCCAGGATTTGTCCCCCAGACCCCAATGCCAGATCGGATCCGGACGCAGATGGTTGGCCAGGGTGGTGGTCAGTTCCCGAGATGGGGTCTCCAGTCCCGCGTCGTTCAGGGTGCGGGCCAGGGCTTCCAGCGCCGGGCGGTTCAGGCGACCGGCGGCCATGCGCCGTGTCCCACGGTGGAAGATCTCCATCCCCCGGGGCAGCACGCCATCCCATTCCGCCGGCCAGGAGGTGATCCGCAAGGCCCAGGGGGTATCCGGATCCTGCGGAGCGCCGGGTCCATCCGGTTGTGCGCCGTGCTGCGGGACAAACCAGGAACCATCACCGGTCCAGGGTTCCAGCAGAAAACGGGTGGTCATGGCCTGCCGGTCGGAGGATCGTCGGACGGAGCCTGGGAACCGGAAGTTCCTTCCTCCTCCGGATCCTTGGCCAGCCGGGGTTTGCCGTAACGGCGCACCTTGGAGGCGTTGGACTCCTCATCCCCGTCGTCTGCGCCTTTGCCCTTTTTCTTGGAGGGGGGCGGCACCGGGGGCAGGGGCTTCAAAGCCTCTTCGGCGGGCATGCCTTTCATCAGGTTGGCCACCTCGTCCGCGTCCAGGGTCTCCCGCTCCAGCAGGGCGGCGGTCATGGTGTGCAGCACCTCCATTTTTTCCGTGAGGATTCTTCTGGCCCGCTGATAGTTGCGGTCGATGAGTCCCCGGATCTCCTGGTCGATGGTCTGGGCCGTGGCCTCGGAAATGGATTTGTGCTGGGTGATTTCCCGACCCAGGAAAATCTCCTCTTCCTTGGCGCCGTAGGTCATGGGGCCCAGTTGATCGCTCATGCCCCATTCGCATACCATGCTGCGGGCCAGTTCCGTGGCGCGCTTGATGTCGTTGCCCGCGCCGGTGGTCAACTGGTTCAAGACCAGCTCCTCGGCCAGCCGTCCCCCCATCAGCACGGAGATGTTGTTTTCCAGATGTTCCCGGGAGTAGCTGTGACGATCCTCCGTGGGTAGTTGCATGGTGAGTCCCAGGGCGCGGCCACGGGGAATGATGGTCACCTTGTGTACCGGATCCGTGCCCGGAATCGAGGCGGCCACGATGGCGTGTCCGGCTTCGTGATAGGCGGTGGTGCGGCGTTCGTGTTCCGGGATGATGGCGGACTTGCGGGGCTTGCCCATCATCACCTTGTCCTTGGCGGTCTCGAAGTCTTCCATGTCCACCAGTTTCTTGTCGGCGCGAGCCGCCCCCAGGGCCGCCTCGTTGACCAGATTGGCCAGATCCGCGCCGGAAAAACCAGGGGTGCCACGGGCCAGGATCTCCGGATCCACGTTGTCGTCGATGGGCACCTTGGCCATGTGCACGCCCAGAATCTGGGTGCGGCCCCGGATGTCCGGATTGGGCACCGTCACCTGACGGTCGAAGCGCCCCGGTCTCAGCAGGGCCGGATCCAGCACGTCGGGCCGGTTGGTGGCCGCCACCAGGATCACCCCTTCGGCGGACTCGAAGCCATCCATCTCCACCAGCAACTGGTTGAGGGTCTGTTCCCGCTCGTCGTGACCGCCTCCGAGACCGGCTCCGCGATGGCGACCCACCGCGTCGATTTCATCGATGAAGATGATGCAGGGGGCGTTTTTCTTGCCCTGCTCGAACATGTCCCGCACCCGGGCCGCGCCCACGCCCACGAACATCTCCACGAAGTCGGAGCCGGAAAGATTGAAGAACGGCACATTGGCTTCGCCGGCGATGGCCCGGGCCAGCAGGGTCTTGCCGGTGCCCGGCGGACCGATCAGCAGCACGCCTTTGGGGATCTTGCCCCCCAGACGCTGGAACTTTTGCGGATTTTTGAGAAATTCGATGATCTCTTGCAGCTCTTCCTTGGCTTCGTCGATGCCGGCCACATCGGCGAAGGTGACCTTGCCCAGGGTTTCCGAGAGCATTTTGGCCTTGGACTTGCCGAAGGACATGGCGCCCCGGCCTCCCCCGCCTTGCATCTGGCGCATGAAGAAGACCCAGACTCCGATCAGCAGCAGCATCGGAAACCAGGAAATGAGGATGGTCAGCAGCAGCGGGGTCTCTTCCGGGGGACGGGCGGTGATGTTGACCTTTTTCTCCCGCAGCAGACGCATCACGTCCGGATCGTTGGGGGTGTAGGTGGTGAAGGCCACCCCGTCGGCGTAGACCCCGGAGATGCGCCGGTCCTGAACCACCACGTCGGTGATTTTTCCCTGATCCAACTGGAAGAGGAAATCGGAAAACGGGATGCTTTGATCCCGGGGGGTCGGCTGGTTGAACAGGTTGAACAGCATGATCAACAGCAAACCGATGACCAACCATAAAGACAGATTCTTATAAAATCCGTTCAAGCGGACTTCTCCTGGATCGGACGGTGTTCTTGAGAGTGATGATTCATGATTTGGCGCGGGGCATCCGGATGGGTGAACCGTCTTCCTTCATCATAAGGACACCATGAGGAAAATTCAACCGTTTCCCATGGCTCTTTTTCGACTGGAGTGGCATTCTGGCTTTTGGCGGCTCCCGAGCAGGGGGCGAAAAAGACCCGATCCTGGATGCGTTGGATGCGCATCCCCCGCAAGATCATGTTCCAGCGGCGGCGGGGGGTGGTGATCAGATGGATGAATTGTTCGGTGGCCCGTTCTCCCGGGGCGTGAAAATCCCGGGTCAAGCGATCGTGACAGCGTACCAGAATCCGTCGCAGCAGCTCGTCGGGCAACGGGCGCAGCGCCTGCCATGCCAGGGAGATGGCCTGGGGGTGGGGATGCAGCCGGGCGTCGAGTCGGGGCCAGAGGTGTTCCAGGCTCCACTCCAGGGCCTCATGGGCGCGGGAGATGTGTTGGGCCGCCAGGGCGATGGCGGGGGCCGGATCACAATCCGCGGATTTTTCCAAAGCGGGCAGTCCCCATTGACGCATGCGGTTGCGCCGGTAGTCCAGCGACTGGTTGGATGGATCCTCCCGCCATTTCAGGTGGTGGGCGGTGAGCCAGGAGATCAGTTCATGGCGTCTGGCAAACAGCAAAGGCCGGATCAGCCGGATGCCGTCCGTCAACGGACGGCTGGCCCGCATGGCCGCCAGTCCGTGGACCCCGCTGCCCCGCAACAGGCGATCCAGAAAGGTTTCCGCCTGATCGTCCAGATGGTGGGCGGTGGCGATGAACGGAGCCTGGAATCCCTTGGCGGCCTCGATCAAAAAAGCCAGCCGGGCTTCCCGGGCCTGCTCCTGGAGGTTGCCGGAGGAGGGGGGATCGGTCCACACCCCGTCCACCGCGGCCACCCCCAGTTGCCGGGCCTGTTCCCGGGTGAAGTCCGCATCCTGACGGGATTCCGGGCGCAGGTTGTGATCGAAATGGGCCACCAGCAGCCGGTCGGGGGGAGTGATGCGGCTGGCCACCAGCAGATGGAGCAGGGCGATGGAGTCCGCCCCTCCGGAGACCGCCACCACGATGCGGCTGTTTTCGGGAATCCGGTGCGTCGAGACCCGGCGCAACCGCTCAGGCAGGGGAACGCCCCATGCGGATTTCATGAGCGGGCGTAGCGGATGGGGTCGGGGATTCCCGCGGCCTGGAATCCGGCGAGTCTCAGACGGCAGGCGTCGCAGGTGGCGCAGGCCAATCCGTCGGGGGTCGGGTCGTAGCAGGAGCGGGTGAGGGAGAAATCCACCCCCAGTTCCAACCCCAGGCGGATGATTTCGGCCTTGGAGAGGTTTTGCAACGGCGCCCGGATGGCGAAGGGCTGGTTGGCAATCCCTTCCCGGGTGGCCAGATTGGCCAGGGTGGTGAACGCCGACACAAACGCCGGGCGACAGTCCGGATAACCGGAATAGTCCACGGCGTTGACACCGATGAAGATGTCGAAAGCCTGCAGGGTTTCGGCCCAGCCCAGGGCCAGGGAGAGAAAAATGGTATTGCGGGCCGGGACATAGGTGGCGGGAATGCCACTGCCGGGACCGGTTTTGTCGGGGATCTGGCTGGGGTCGGTGAGGGCGGAGCCGCCGATGGCGTCCAGGGGCAGATCCAGGATCAGCCAGCGGGCCACGGGCAGGGCGGAGACCAGGGCCTCGGCGGCTTTGAGTTCCTGGTGATGGCGCTGTCCGTAGCGGAAGGAGAGGGGATACAGCTCGAATCCCTGCTGGCGGGCCGCATGCAGGCAGACTGCGGAGTCCATGCCTCCGGAGAGCAACACCACCGCCCGACGGGTCACCTTCAACGTCCCAGTTTTTTCTTGATCACGTCCAGACGCGGTTTGGCCACAGCGGCTGGAGAGGAGTTGGGAAAGTCCTTGACCAGACGTTGCAGGCTGGTATTGGCGTTTTCCATGTCGTTGAGTTCATAGAAGGAGAAGCCGATCTTGAGCAGGCTGTCCGGCACCTTGCCACTGTTGGGCCAGCGGAGCAGCACTTGATTGAAGGCCATGAGGGCTTCCGGGAACTGCCGTTGCACGTAATGGAGTTCGCCGATCCAGTATTGGGCGTTGTCCGCCATGGGGTCTTTGCCATGGGACTTGAGGAAGCTCTGGAAGCCGGTTTTGGCGGCTTCGTACTGTCCCTGCTTGAGTTGCTGGAAGGCGGCTTCGTAGATCTCTTTGGGATTGCCGGTGGCGGCAGGCGCAGCTGCAACCGGAGCGGCGGGTGCCGCCGGAGTCGCGGGTTTGGCGGCAGCCGGAGCGGGAGCCGTTGCGGTGGCCGGAGCGGCGGGGGGCGTGGCCGGGCGCGGGGGCTGGGAAGCCGCGGCGGTGGCGGCGGCAGACGGTGGCGCGGCCACGGCAGCCGGAGGCTGGTTGGGGGTCGCAGCCGCCGCGGGCGGTGGGCTTTCCACGGTCGGGGCGGCGGGTGCCGTCGGCATGGTTTGCGCCATCTTGGGTTCCGGAGGGGGAATCATGTCGATGCGTTCGTTGAGGCGTTTGCCATCGTGACGCACCTCCTCCACCGATCCTTGGAGGGTGCTGACCTGTTTTTCCATCATGGCGAGGCGATTGTTGAGTTCGGCCATGGCCTGACGGTGGTTTTGTTCCGACTGGTCCAGACGGTCGGCGAGATCGCCGACACGCTGGGCCCATTCGGGAAGGTTCTTGCGTGACCGTGCGGGGTCGTCCGCTGTCCGTGGGGGTTCCCCGTCCGCGCCATCGGGAGGCGGGGCGCCCGTGCCGCCGCACCCGGCGAGCAGGGAGAGGGTTCCACAAAACATCAGAACGCGCGCGTGGGATGCGAGCGCGCCTTTCCGGTCCAGCAACGCGATGCGCATGGTTGTCAAGAGACCTTGTTCAAGAGGGAAGTAAAAGCAACCTTACGGAACGAGGTCGGCACGCCGGTTTTGGCCCCAGGCGGCTTCGTTGTGTCCGTTGACCAGGGGACGCTCTTTGCCATAGCTGACCGTCTTGATGCGGGAGCCGTCCACGCCTTGGGAGATCAGGTATTGCTTGGCGGCGTCGGCGCGCTTTTGACCCAGGGCCAAGTTGTATTCCCGGGTGCCACGTTCGTCGCAGTGACCTTCGACGGTGACGTTGCGTTTGCCGAGCCAGCGGGCGTTCTGGGCCAGGATATCGGAGGCGCGGGCGTCGATGATGGAGGAGTTGAGGTCGAAGTGGACCCGGTGTTCCGGTTCGCCATTGGCGCCGCGACCTGAGGGATCGTTGGGATTGCGGCCATCGAGATAGGCGGAAGAGCCGTCGTGACGACCCAGGGCGCGTCCGTCTTCACCGACACCGGCCTGACCGGTACCCGTGGCACCGGCTTCGCCGGAATCCGGGGATCCGCCAGGGACAGCGCCGCATCCGGCCAACAGGCCCAGGGAGAGCAGGGAGACGGCCAGGAGATTGGAACGTTTTGTGATCATGATGTTTGAATCCTCGTTTGAAACAGTGTTAGGTACGCGGACTTGCCGCGTCCACTCGGTTGGTCAAATCCAAAAAAAGGTCAGTCACGACGTGTGACGGTCGTTGGGGTGCCGGATTATCGTTCAAATTGCGATAATCGGGCATGGTCGGGTCGTTTGTAAACCAAAAAAACGTGACCAAACCAAACAAAATTTAAAGCAATCTTCGTGCCAGACCCCGGGTGTCAACGAATCAACGGTGACCAGGAGGGGTCGGAGGCGCGGATTTCCGCGTCCATGGGCACGATCCGTTCGTTTTGGCCGGTGAGGTCGATGGTATAGAGTTTGGAGCCTTTGCCCTGGGATTCCCGGGTGAAGGCGATGACCCGTCCGTTGGGTGCCCAGGCCGGGGATTCATCCATCCAGGAGCTGGTGAGGGCCCGTTGCTGGTTGCCCTGGGGGTTGATCACCGAAATGCCGAATCCGCCGCCGCCGCCTTTGACGAAGGCGATCAGGTCGCCCCGGGGGGACCAGGAGGGGGCCGCGTTGTAGTTGCCGTCGAAGGTGATGCGGGTCTGGTTGGAGCCGTCGGCGTTCATGGTGTAGATCTGGGGAGAGCCGCCCCGGTCGGAGTTGAACACGATGCGCCGTCCATCCGGAGACCAGGAGGGGGAGGTGTCGATGCCCGGATTCTGGGTGAGCCGGGTGAGGGAGCCGGAGGCCAGTTCTTTCACATAGATTTCGGCGTTGCCGTCTTTGTTGAGGGTCATGGCCATGCGGGTGCCGTCCGGAGACCAGGAGGGGGCGCTGTTGAGTCCCGGATAGTCGCCTTCCAGAAATTTCTTGCCGGTGTACAGTTCCCAGCGGTAGATGCGGGGTTCGCCGGACACATACGAGACGAAAAAGAGGTGTTCACCGGTGGGGGAGAAGCGGGGGGTGAGCACCAGGGAGCGGCCTTCGGTCAGGTCGGTGCGGTTGAGGCCGTCCTGATCCATGATGGAGAGCCATTTCTTGTCGCCTTTTTCGGCCACGAACACGATCCGGGAGGTGAAATAGCCGGCTTCGCCGGTGAGGCGGGAGTAGATTTCATCGGCGATGCGGTGGGCCACCAGATGCCACTCCTGCTTGGGAGCGCTGAACCGTTGCCCTTTCCCCACTGCGGTGCCCTTGAAGACATCGTGCAGAAAGAAATCCGCGTGAACCGTGCCGCCGGCATCGGTGACCGCGCCGGAAACCACCGCCTCGGCTCCGGTGAGACGCCAATCCTTGAAGTTGGGTCCATCTTTCCACAACGAGGCGGGATCTTGCAAGAATCCTTTCTTTTCGAGAATTTGGAAGAGTCCGGACCGTTCCAGGTCAGCGGCGACCACGTCGGAGATGCGGTTGCCCATGGCCGCCGAGGGGTTGACCGATCCATCCGAATTGATGTCGAGAAATTTGGGGATGGCGATGGGCAGTGCCTGCACCCCGCCTTTGGAAATATCGATCTGCACCACCGCCTGGGCGGTGCCCACACACATCAGGAGCCAGAAGAACAGACTCGTGACGAACAGGGTGGATCGGGTCTGGGGGAGTCGTTGCGCGGAGTGGTTCATGGGATTGACGCATCCGTAATTGGTGTGCCGTTCATGATAAGGGAAGCTGGCACCTTAACACATTTCCTTGGCTTCCCCAACCCTATTTGACATCGGGCGCGGGGATTGTTGGTAGAGGGGGGGCGGGGGATGGAGTTGGGAGAGTCGGTGGAAAGGCGGGGGGGAATGGGGATGCGAAAGTGACCGATTTTTTTACATTCTTTTGATTTGACACGATAATATTCAGATCTTGAATGAAATTAAGATAGATTAAAATCAAATCCCATTTTTTTGCTGTTGCATAATTCAACGGTCTGGACTATGTATTAGAGTATCAGTGCTATCTGATGTACCGGGAGTTCTCGCCTTGATTTTACCATCGATAAAGAGCCATAACATGACGCGCTTGATGAAAGGATCGTGGTCCTGGGGTCTGTTTTTCGTGCTGCTGCTCATGGCCGGGGAGGGGTGGAGCGCCACAAGCGCTTCCACGGCTGCCGTCACGCCCTGGTGGGTGTGGGCGGCGGCTCTGTTTGTCACCTCTTTTCTGCTGGGCATCGTCGCGGTGCTGGGTGGCGTGGGGGGCGGTGTGCTGTTCGTGCCCATCGTGGGTGGTTTCTTTTTTCCGTTTCATCTGGATTTCGTGCGGGGAGCCGGGCTGATGGTGGCTTTGGCCGGAGCGTTGGCCGCCGGACCCGGACTGCTCAAAAGCGGCATGGCGAATTTGCGGTTGGCCATGCCCCTGGCCCTGATCGCGTCGGCTTCAGCCATTGCGGGGGCCATGGTGGGGCTGGCCCTGCCCACCAACGTGGTGCAGACCGCTTTGGGGGTCACCATTCTGGGCATCGTGGCGCTGATGTGGAGTGCCAAAAAATCCGAACGTCCCGAGGTGCCCAAGGCCGATGTCATTTCCAGCGCCTTGGGGATCCATGGCCTCTTCTTCGACGCCGCCCGCAACCAGGAAATCGACTGGAAAGTCCATCGCACCCCCATGGGACTGATGATGTTCGTGGTGATCGGCATCATGGCTGGCATGTTCGGCCTGGGGGCCGGATGGGCCAACGTGCCGGTGCTGAACCTGCTGATGGGAGCGCCCCTCAAGGTCTCCGTGGCCACCAGCAAGTTCATGCTCTCCATCGTGGATACCTCCGCGGCCTGGGTCTATCTGAACAAAGGCGCGGTACTCGCCTTGATCGCCGTGCCATCCATTCTGGGGATCATGTTGGGTTCCTTGGTGGGGGTGCGTCTGTTGCGGCGCGCCAATGCCTCGGTGGTGCGCAAGGTGGTGATCGGCATGCTGCTTTTGGCCGGTTCCCGGGCCTTGATGAAAGGATTGGGTTTTTAAAAGACGGTTTCCAAACAACCCGCAGCAGACATTTTGGATCAGGCGAGGATTGGCCATGGCGGATTATCCCTTTGACCCCAAGTACGCCTCCGAAGAGCAGGTGGCCTATGCCGGCACCCTGGATATCGGCTGGAAGATCGGCTTCGTGCTGATGGTGATCTTTTTCGGCTTGTATGTCTTCGGGGTGCTGCCGGCCCATGTTTCCATGGATGAACTGGCCCGCTATTGGGTGCTGCCCGCGGATGAATACCTCAAGTCGGTGCATGGCCCCACCGGCTGGGGATGGGTCGGATTGATCCATAAAGGCGATTACATCAACTTCATCGGCATCGCCATTCTGGCCGGGATCACCATGGTCTGTTATTTGCGGGTGCTGCCCCTCTTCTGGAAAAAAGGGGACAGGGTCTATAGCGCCATTATTGTGGTGGAGATCCTGGTGCTGGTGTTGGCCGCTTCCGGAATTCTGGGCGGCGGTGCCCATTGATCGGTTTGGTTTGATACGTTTTAAAAATAAGGATGCAGCCATGAGCGAAACGCGCCCGCTTCTGCCGACAGGTCGGTTTGCCAATATTCTGCTGGCCACGGAGTGTTCCGAGTTCTCCCGTAGCGCCGAGGAGTTGTCCGCCGCGCTGGCGAGGCTGTTTTCCGGTCGGGTGACGGCGATGCACATGTTGTTTTCCAACCCGGAATACGAAACCCTGGCCCCGGAACAACTGCAAAAACAGGAAATCTCCGCCTTGCAGGCCACCAACCGGGTCAAGCAGTGGATGGAGGATCAGGGGGTGGTTTGTGCGGTGGATATCCGTCGGGGGGTGCATCCCCATCAGGAGATCATCGACGCGGCGGTGGACAGTGACGCGGATCTGGTGGTGATGGGGCGCCGCGGTCGGCGGGGATTGGCCCGCTGGATGGTGGGAGACGCCACGGCCCGTGTGGTGGCCCAGGCGCCGTGCAAGGTGCTGGTGGTGCCCCGTGGATCGGTGATGTGGCGCACCGCCATTTTGCTGACCACCGACGGTTCCCGCTACAGCGAACGGGCCGGTGTGGTGGCGACCATTTTGGCGGCCCGGTCCAACCTGCTGTTGCGGGTGATCTCCGTGGTGGAAAACAAGGGCAACGTCGCCCGTCTGAAACTGGCCACCGAAGCGGTGGAGCGGGTGGTGGAACATGCCAGGGCCGCTGGCGTGGAGGTCTCCGGCGAGGTGGTGGAAGGCCATCCCCCGGTGGATGTGATCGCCCGGGAAGCCCAGCAGTGTGGCGCCGATCTGGTGGTGGGGGGCAGCCATGGCCGTACCGGCATCGAACGGGTGTTTCTGGGCAGCGTGATGGAACGGCTGATCGGACGGGTCTCCTGCCCGGTGCTGGCCATCAAGGGGGGGTGAGTTCTGGGGGTGTGGAACCCAAGATTCCGGTGCTGTCGGAAGAAAGGGATTCAAAAATTGGACGCCTTCCAGGTTTGGAAGGGACAACCCATCTCTAATGAATGTGTCCGGGTGAAGTTCATCGTGATCAGGGCGTCGTGGTCAGAAAGGCAAAGTCCGAGGGATCTCCCTCACCCCCCCACATCCTCTCCCGCCACCAGTTTCAGCCGTTTCAGCTTGCGCCACAACGAAACCCGGTCGATCCCCAGAATGGTGGCGGCCAGGGTTTGATTGCCGCCGGTCTCCCCCAGTACCCATTGAATGTAATCCGCTTCCAGCTCTTCCAGGGTGGGGGAGCCGCCGGGGCGTTTGTGAAAGGCCCGGATCACCCCCAGACGCAAGGTGTCGGGCCAGTGGACCGGCAGGATCTCCACCCCGTCGCTCAAGGCCACGGCCCGCTCGACGATGTTTTCCAACTCCCGGATGTTGCCGGGAAAATCATACTCCCGCAACAGGGCCATGGCTTCCGGGGAGATGCGTTCCACGGACCGCTCCATTCGTTCCGCTCCCCGTTTGAGAAAATGATTGGCCAACAGTTCGATATCCCCCCGGCGCTCCTTGAGGGGAGGAACCGCCAGGGTGATCACGTTGAGCCGGAAATACAGATCCTGACGGAATCGTCCTCCGGCCACCGCCTCTCCCAGATCCCGGTTGGTGGCGGCGATGAAACGGGCATCCACCGGGATGGGTCGGGTGCCCCCCACCCGCACGATCTCCCGTTCCTGAATGGCCCGCAGCAGCTTGACCTGCATGGAGAGGCTCATTTCCGTCACCTCGTCCAGAAACAGGGTGCCTCCGGCGGCGGTCTCCATCAATCCCTGGCGGGTGTTGACCGCTCCGGTGAAGGCTCCTTTTTCATGGCCGAACAGCTCCCCGGCCAACAACTCTTCGGTGAACACCCCGCAATTGACCGCCACGAAGGGTCCTTCGGGGCGTCCGCCATGGGCGTGGAGGTCGCGGGCGATCAGTTCCTTGCCCACGCCGCTTTCGCCGGTGATCAGGATGTTGCAGCCGGTGGGGGCCACCTGTCGGGCGGTTTCCAGGAGTTTGAGCATGCCCGGATCCCGGGTGATGATGGGTCCCTTGGCGCGCAGTCCCCGCAATTGTTCTTTAAGTTGACGGTTTTCCCGCCGCAGGTGGACCTTGTGCATGGCTTCGCGCACCACCTTGCGGGCCTCTTCCAGACGGTAGGGCTTGGCGAGGTAGAAAAAGGCCCCTTCCCGCATCGACTCCACCGCCGATTCCAGGGTGGCGAATCCGG
Organism: Magnetococcales bacterium; assembly: GCA_015231755.1. NCBI lineage: Bacteria > Pseudomonadati > Pseudomonadota > Magnetococcia > Magnetococcales > Magnetococcales bacterium. The sequence continues at coordinate 90,045 of JADGAZ010000007.1, forward strand.
TGATCAGAATCACTTCGGTATCGGGGAAACGGTTTTTGCACCCCCGCAATACCCCCATGCCGTCCACCCCTTCCATGCGCAGATCCGTCAATACCACCTCGAAGGGCTGACGGGTCAACAGTTCCAGAGCGCGGGCGCCGCTGTCGGCGGTGGTCACCCGATACCCCTCCTTGCGCATCACGTGAGCCAGATTGCGCACCGCGATTGACTCGTCATCCACGATCAATACCGCACCCGTGTCACCCATGGTTTTCTCCTGTCATCATGGGCAGTCGCACCATAAAGCGACTCCCTTCGCCCGTTCGGCTCTCCACCGCGATGCACCCTTCGTGCTCTTCCACCACCTCATGCACCACCGCCAATCCCAAACCCGAACCCTGACCCACCGGCTTGGTGGTGAAAAAAGGATCGAAAATCCGTCCGATATGGGCCTCGTCGATGCCTGAGCCGGTATCCACCACCTCGATGTCGCACCAGGGGGTCTGACAGCGGCATCCGGCAAAGGGCCCGGATTCGGGTTGGGGATCTGGTTCATCCCGGCGTCTGGCGCGGATGCGGACCTCGCCGGTTTCGGGAATGGCGTCGATGGCGTTTTTGATCAGATTGATGAAGGCCTGATGCAATCGTCTGCGGTCTCCGGGAATCCAGATGTCCGCGGGGATGTCGCGGATCACCCGGATTCGGGCGGGAATGTGGCCCTTGCTGAACCGGAACGCCTCTTCGACGGTTTCCGCGAGGCGCACCGGCCCCCGCTGAAAGGCCCGGTCCCGGGCCAGATCCAGCAGGGAACGGACGATATCCCGCGCCCGTTTGGTCTGTTCGTCGATCTGGGAGACCAGATCCCGTTGAAAGGCCGGATCCGGGTTGTCCAGTTCTTCGGCCAGGATCTGGCAGGAGGTGGAGATGTTGGACAAAGGATTGTTCAACTCGTGGGCCACGCCGGAGAGCAAAGTGCCCAGGGATGCGAGTTTTTCCGAGCGCAACAGATGTCTTTGCCGTTGCCGCAACTCCTGGAGTACCCGGTTGAAGGCGCTGGTCAAAGAGACGATCTCCTGGTCCAGGGAGGGGATGTGGATTTGATGGAACTGTCCGTTGACCACCCCCATCATCGACTCTTCGATGCGGCGCAAGGGCAGTACGATCCGTTGGGACACGGTTCCCCCCAGAATCACGATCACGGCGATCACCACCACCATGGCCGCCAGCAACAACAGCCGATGGCGCTCCAAGGCGTGGCGCACCTCCACCCGTCCGGATTCCGACAATCCTTCGGCGGTGGTGACCAGGGATTTGCCCAACACCCGGATGGCGTCCTGATCCACGGCCCGGTCGGCCCGGTCGGCAGGATGGCGTGCCAGTTGGTCGTATGCGACGATCCAGCGTTGGGCCTGCCCGATGGTGGCGCGGGTGGCGGGATCCTGGCCTGTTTCCTGATCCAGATCCTGCTTGACCCGGAGGATGTAGTCCAGCAATTGCTCCCGGTCTTCGGCCTGATGATACAGGAAGAAATTCTTCTCGAAACGGCGCATCTCCAGCACGTCATTGAGCAGCATGATGCGCTGTTCCCCGGAGAGCAGACGCTGGGAGAGCAGTCGCAGCTCCACGATGGTGAAGAGGCTCAAACCCAGGGCAAGGGCGCTGATCAGGGCATAGCCCAGCATCACCTTGCGCCGCAACGAGGTTTGGAACATGGGAACACTCCATGGGATATCGAAAGGGTGTTGCATTTTGCAAAAGTGGATGGCGTTTGGCAATGATTATTCGGGATTGCTTTATTATTTTGAAAAGATTGGAATTTATTGTCATTTTTCCAGGAATTCCGGATGCTTTGGGAATGAGCTATTGCAAGATGCAATAGCCTTGGAGGGGCCGGATCGGGTGGTTTTTTGGTCAATCCATTGAAAAATAAAAATTATATGTGATGGAACGCTGCATGCAATCGTATCCGCATCGCGTGTTTTTTCGGAAGCGAGTGTTTTTCAAGTCTAAGGAGAGACCCAGCCATGTCCGGTTTGAAAGCGTCCCTGGAGCAGCATTGGATGGCCATCGCGTTTGCCGAGGCCGGAGAATGGGAGACGGCCCGAGGATTGATGGATCCCACCCCTCCCGATCCCCGCAAGCCGACAGGAGAGCCTTCCGCGGCTCCCCGTCGTCAAGGGGAGCGCCTGAAACCGGTGGGCGTTTCCCGATGATGGCCCATTCGGCCACGCTGGAGCGTTTTTTATCCGCCACGGCCTTCGCCGAGGCCGGAGAGTTCGACACCGCCAGGGAACTGGTGCGTGAAATGCGGGATATTTTACTGGTGTTGCGCCACGGCGAGCCTCAAACCGGGGTGCTGGTCACCGCCAGCTCCATGATGGAACGTCTGGACGCCGGGGTGGAAATTCTCCTCGCCGCGCCCCCGGAGGGGGAGACCCAGACCTTGACCCGTTTTCTGGAGGATGTGGCCCGGCAGGGTCGTTCCGCCCGGTTGCTGCATCGTCCCGGCCTCTCCTGGAAGGCGGTGCTGGCCCATGCGGGGGCGGTTTCCGGGATTGTGTGCATTCTCGTGGAATCGTTGGAAAAATGGGGCTTGCAAAGCCATCCGGAACGGCGGCGTCCACCCCCCTGGAGCCAGCGTCTGCCCTGTCCATTGGTGGTGGCTTCCCCCCTCGGACAGTGACCGTTCCGACTTTATTTGAGTCGCATCCCCCTTGTTTCATGCTTTTGAGGATGGTTTCCATGTTTTCCATGCGCCGGTTGTTTCCCTTTATCGCCTGGTTTCCCATGCGCCGCGAGGCGTTGCGGGCCGATGCCCTGGCTGGCATCACCGTGGCTTTGGTGCTGATTCCCCAGTCCATGGCCTATGCCAATCTGGCGGGATTGCCCGCCTATTACGGCCTGTACGCGGCGTTTTTGCCGGGTGCCATCGCCGCCTTGTTCGGATCGTCCCGTCAGTTGGCCACCGGACCGGTGGCGGTGGTCTCCCTGCTGACCGCCTCGGCCCTGATGCCCTTTGCCCAGCCCGGCAGCGAGGGCTTCGTGGCCCTGGCCATCCTGATGTCGTTTCTGATCGGGGTGATCCAACTGGTGCTGGGGATGTTGCGCCTGGGAGTGGTGGTCAATTTTCTCTCCCATCCGGTCATTCTGGGCTTTACCAACGCGGCGGCCTTGATCATCGGCCTGTCGCAACTGTCCAAGATTTTCGGCGTCAAGATGGGACGCAGCGAACACTTCCTGAATGACATCTGGGGGGTGTTGCAGCAGTTGCACGCCCTCCATTGGCCTACCCTGGTGTTTGGCGTGGGCTCCTTTGCCCTGATGTGGATGCTGAAAAAACGTCACCCGGCCCTGCCCAACGTGCTGATCGCCGTGGCCCTGGCCACCCTGGCCAGCTGGATGGTGGGCTTCGAGGCCATGGGAGGCAAGGTGGTGGGTCAGATCCCCAAAGGACTGCCCTCCCTCTCCTGGCCCGATCTGGATCCCCGTCATGTGGGCAGTCTGTTGGGTACGGCTTTGGTGATCTCCCTGGTGGGCTTCATGGAGGCCATCTCCATCGCCAAGGCCATGGCCGCCCGCACCCGGGACAGCATCGATCCCAATCAGGAGTTGATCGGACAGGGATTGGGCAATCTGGTGGGGGCCTTCACCCAGTCCTATCCCACCTCCGGATCGTTTTCCCGCTCGGCGGTCAATCTCGACGCCGGGGCCAAAAGCGGTCTGGCGTCGGTCTTCACCTCCCTGATGGTGCTGGTGGCCCTGCTGTTTCTCACGCCGCTGCTGTATCACCTTCCGGAGGCGGTCCTGGCCGCGGTGATCATGATGGCGGTGGTGGGATTGATCAATGTTCACGCCATCCAGCACGCTTGGCAGGCCAGCCGTCACGACGGGGCGGCGGCCATTGTCACCTTTTTCGCCTCCCTGGCCTTCGCCCCCCATCTCGATCAGGGCATCTTTCTGGGCGGGGGACTGGCCATCGTGTTGTATCTGTACCGTTCCATGAGCCCCAGAGTGGCGTTGCTGGGTCTGTTTCCCGATGGCACCTTGCGGGATTTGGCGTTCAACCCGGAACTGCCCACGGATCCCAAGATCATCGTCATACGTTTCGATGGTCAACTGTATTTCGCCAACGTCTCCTACTTTGAAGAGACGGTCTTGAACGCCGTGGCCGCCAAACCCCAGGCCCGTTTCGTGCTGCTGGTGGGCGACGGCATCAACCAGATGGACGCCTCCGGCGAGGAGGTGGTGCGTCATCTGGTGGAGCGCATCGAAAAAAATGGCATGGTCATGGTCTTTTCCGGACTGAAACGGCAGATCCTCCAGGTGATGCACGCCACCGGACTGTTCGATCTGGTGGGCGGCAGCCGCAACATCTTCGCCACCGAACAGGCGGCCCTGAACAGCATCTACGATCGGCTGGGTCGCTCCGAAGACCGTCCCCTGCTGCCTCAGGTGGATTGTCCCGCATGAACCGTTGACTTTTCCATTGGAAAATTGAGAGAAAAGTGGGAGTGTCCGGGGTGGACTCATCCTCCCCGGGATTTCTACTCTTTTTGTTTGCCGGCCATGAAGCCTCTTCTGACACTTTTGTTGTTACCTGTGTTTGGCGCGGTCCTGATGGCCGTGCTTCCCCCCCATCGGGCCCGTGGCGTGGCCATCGGCACCGCGCTGGCCACCCTGCTGATGACCGTGTGGGTGGCGGGTCGGTTCGTGGTGACCCAGAGCGGACCCCAATTGCTGGAAAAAAACCTGTGGCGTCCCCAGTCCGGCAGCTATTTCGCCCTGGGGGTGGATGGGCTGTCGTTGCCCATGGTGCTGCTGGCCGCCTTGTTGTCCCTGGTGGCCATTCTGGCCTCGGGAGGGGTGACCAGTCGGCTCCGGCCCTATTACAGCCTGTTGCTGCTGCTGGAAACTGCCATGCTTGGGGTCTTCATGTCCCAGGACTGGTCGATTTTCTACATCTTCTGGGAACTCACCCTGCTGCCCCTGTTTTTCCTGATCAACACCTTCGGCGGCAAACGGCGCAATCAGGCGGCGTTGAACTTCGTGCTTTACACCATGGGGGGATCGGTCTTCATGCTCATCGGCCTGCTGCTGGCCTATGACGCCTCCCAGCTCCACACCTTCTTCATGACCGAAATGGCCGTCGGATTGCGCGGCGTGGCCCGGGAACACCAGATTCTGATCTTTTTGGGTTTTTTGATCGGTTTCGGGGTCAAGATGCCGATTTTCCCGTTGCATGGCTGGCTGCCGCTGGCCCATGTGGAAGCCCCGAGTCCGGTGAGCATTCTGCTTTCCGGGGCGTTGCTGAAAATGGGTTCCTATGGCCTGCTGCGGGCGACCATGATGCTGCCGGACGCGGTGGTGGCCCTCCAGGAATGGCTGGTGGTGTTGGGTTTCATCAATCTGATCCACGGGGGGGTGCTGGCCTGGAGACAGGTGGATCTGAAACGGATGATCGCTTATTCCTCCGTCAGCCACATGGGGGTGGTGCTGTTGGGCATTGCCACCTTGACCCGGGACGGCATCACCGGCGCCATGCTTCAGATGGTCTCCCACGGTGTCACCGCCGGGGCGATGTTTCTGGTGGTCGGGCTGTTGTACGAACGGACCCATACCCGTGACATCCGGGATTACGGCTCCTTGACCCGGGTGGCGCCTCGGTTTTCCTTTTTTGTCGCGGTGGCCTTCATGGCTTCGGTGGGGGTGCCGGGCACGTCGGGTTTCCTGGCGGAGTTGCACGTGATGATCGCCGGACTGGAACGTTGGGGCTGGCCGGCGGCGTTGTTGAGCGTCGGCATGCTGGTGAGCGCCGCCTACGCGGTGCGTACCGCCGGTTGTCTGTGTACCGGACCGGAACAGCCCAGACTGGGAGAGTTGGCCCCCATGGGGCGGATGGAACTGGCCGCAGCCGGACTTCTGGTCGTGTGCATCGTGGCTCTGGGGGTGTTGCCGGCGCCGTTGCTGGATCTGATGAATCTCTCTTTGACCCGGTTCGGCGATCTGTTCGCCGGACGGTTGTGATCCGGGAGCCGCACCATGGCCCATGAGGATGACGTTTCCGCCACCCCCCCCACCCGGAAAGAGCGGATCCACGCCGCGCTCCACCATCTGGAACACCTGGTGCCGGGACAGGCCTCCATCACCGATTTTGTCCACCATAATACCCTGCATGGTTTTCAGCATCTGCCCTTTCCCCAGGCCCTGATCGAGGCCAAACGTTGGACCGGGATCCATGGTTATCTGCCTGCGGAGCGGTTTCGCGCCCTGTACGCCTCGGGACGGATCCGCCGCGTCGATCTGGAGGCGGTGATCGGATCCGATCCGGAACTGCGGGCCGCCGAACCTCTGGGACCGACCCGGCGCGGGGAGGTGATCCTGTTGAAACTCATCCACGGCATCGATTCCATTCCGGCCCGGCAGTTGGCCTGGGAGATCGAGGAGCGGGGCGCCTTGGAGCGGTGTCAGCCGGGGATGGACGCGGCGGTTCGGGCCGCTTTCGCCGTTCCCGACGAGGCTGCGGCGGTGGGAGGGCTGTGGCGGGTCTGTCTGGAACGGTTCGCATTGAGCCATCACGACTGGTACCGGGAGGAGCGGCTCGATCTGGCCAGCGAAGAGGAGCTGCTGTTTTCCGGAGACGGGGAACCCGGGGAGGATCCCGAGGCCCAACGGCAGGTGATCGAGGCGATTCGCGCCGAGGCGGAGCGGTCATGGGAGGCGTTGTCGGGTCGGGTGGGGGAGGATCTGACCTTGCGGGGTCTGCTGCTGGCTGTGACCGGCGAGGATGTGTTGGCGTCGATTCGTCCCTATCTGGTACGTTTTCTGGCGTCGTTTCTGGATCTGGGGGTGGCGCCGTGGCCGTTGCCGCTGCGGGAGGCGGGATTTTATACCGCCTGGAAGCGCTGCGCCGAAGGGGAGATGGTCCAGGCCTTGGAGGAGCTGCCCGACTGGCTGGATCATCTGGCGGAACTGCCGGAGCAGGCCATGGAGGCGATAGAATTCTGTCTGCTGCGGCTGGGTCTGCCGGAGGAGCGTTGGCAGGGCTATCTGGAACGGCTGGCGTTGGAACTGCCGGGCTGGTCCGGCATGGTGACCTGGAGAGGTGCCCGTCCCGGCTACGGGGGGAGCGAGGCCAGGGTGGCGCTGGTGGATTATCTGGCGGTGCGGCTGGTGCTGGAGCGGTTGTTCGCGGTGCGTCTGTGTCGCGCCCAGTGGTTGCTGGAGCCGACCTTGCAGAGTCTGGGGCGGTATTTTCAGCGTTTTCGCGGGGAATTCTATGCCCGTCGGGTTTTGTTCACCGGGGAGTTGCCGGAGTTTTTGGCCACCCGGGCCACCCGTTTGGTGCAGCGTCCTCCGGAGGAGTCCGGATTGGCCAAGGAGTGGCGCAAGCTGGCTTTTTTGATCTGGACCCAGACCGGGGGCGGGAGTGCCGGTCAGGGGGGTGGGGCGAGCGGCAAGGTGTGGCCGTTGTTTGTGTTGGCCCAGCATCTGGGGGCGGGGGCCGACACGGTGCGCAACTGGGACGAGGCCACGGTGGAGTCCCTGTTGTCCTGCATGGCCTCCCTGGATGAGGACACTGCCGGATTCATCTGGCTGCGGGCCTATGAACGTCACTACCGGGAAGGGATTTTCGCCGCCTTGGTGGCCAATCACGGTCGGGGGCGTTGGGCCAGCCGTCCCACCCGTCCGGCGGCCCAGGTGATTTTTTGCATGGATGACCGGGAGGAGGGGATCCGCCGTCACCTGGAAGAGGCAGACCCGGAGATCGAGACCTTGGGAGCCGCCGGATTTTTCGGGGTGCCGGTGCGCTGGCTCGGCCTGGATGATACGGCTCCGGCGGATTTGTGTCCCGTGGTGGTGGTGCCGGCCCACGAAGTCCACGAACAGCCTGCGCCGGGGGCGGAAGAGCGGGTGCGGCGCCATCGGCTTTGGCGGGGCTGGCGGGAGCGGTGGAACCGGTTGTTCATCCGGGAGAGCCATCGGGGATTGATCCTGCCGGCGTTGCTGCCGGTGGTGCTGGCCCCCTGGGTCTGGTTGATGCTGCTGGCCAGAGGATGGTTTCCCGGTCAGTTGGGCGGCGTGTTGGAGCGGCTGGTCGTGGGCATCGATCCTGGCGTGCCCACCACCGTGACCCTGAACGCTCCGGAAAATGCCCCCCCCGCCACGTCCGGACGGCCCCGGATCGGGTTCACCCGGGCAGAGCAGATGGGCCGGGTGGCGGGATTTTTGCGCACCATCGGCCTTACCGACGGCTTCGCCCCGGTGGTGGCGATTCTGGGCCACGGGGGGCACAGCCAGAACAATCCCCATCTGGCCGCCTACGATTGCGGAGCGTGCAGCGGTCGTCACGGCGGTCCCAATGCCCGGCTGTTCGCGGCCATGGCCAACGATCCCCAGGTGCGTCAACAGCTGGGGGAGCAGGGGATCCACATTCCGGCGGATACCTGGTTTGTCGGCGGGGAACACGACACGGGTTGCGAACGGATCGACTGGTATGATCAGGATGTCTGGCCCCCGGGCCATCATCCCGTCATGCAACGGCTGATCGTCCGTCTCGACGCGGCCCGGTTGGGTTCGGCCCACGAGCGCGCCCGTCGTCTCGCCTCGGCTCCCCATGGTCCTTCGGCCCGGCGCGCCCTGGCCCACATGGGGCGGCGGGGCAGGGATTACAGTCAGGCCCGCCCCGAGCTGGGCCACGCCACCAACGCCGTGGCCTTGATCGGTCGCCGTTCGGTGACCCGTGGGGTCTTTTTCGACCGGCGCATGTTTCTCATCTCCTATGATCCCACCCGGGATCCGGATGGGACCATCGTGGAGTCCATTCTGCTGGCCGCCGGTCCGGTGGGGGCGGGGATCAGTCTGGAATATTATTTTTCCAGCGTGGACAACGAACGGTTCGGCTGTGGCACCAAGGTGGCCCACAACCTCACCGGACTGTTCGGGGTGATGGATGGCACCGCTTCGGATCTGCGTACCGGCCTGCCCCGGCAGATGATCGAAATCCACGAGGCCATGCGTCTGCTGGTGGTGGTGGAGCAGCGTCCGGAGGTGCTCACCGGGATCTATCAGCGTCAGGAGCCGATCCGGGAACTGGTGGGGCTGGGCTGGATCGAACTGGCCTGCATTGATCCGGATACCGGAGCGATTCACCATTTTTCCCCCCGGGAGGGGTGGCGACCCTGGGAGCCTGTGGGTGATCCGGTGCCGGTGACGCCCCGATCCGCGGCGTGGTATGCGGGGTGTTCGGATCCGTTGCCTCCGGCCTTGATCGGGGACAATCAGACGGCCAACAAAGGAGAACGATCATGTCCTGGCGTGACGGGTGGATCCTGCTGATTCCCATGCTGCCGTGGCTGGCGGCCTTGTGGATCGGGGTGGGACTGATGACGGGGCGGCGGCAGGGGGAGGCGTTGGAACGCTCCACCGCCTGGATCGCCCTGGGCGCGGTGGGAGCCGCCTGCGTCGGGGTGCTGGTTTTGGACGGATGGTTTTGGCTGTTCGGAAACCTCGGCCATCGGGTTTTGGCCCCTTGGCTGACCAGCGGACCGGTGCGGGTCTCCATCGGCGTGCTGATCGACACCCCGGCCTTGATTCTGGCCACCCTGTCGGCGGCGGGATGTCTGGTCACCGTACGTTTTTCGGTGGACTACATGCATCGGGAGCCGGGTTTTCATCGTTTTTTCGCGGTGATGTGTCTGTTTGCCGGGGGCATGCTCTGGATCGCCCTGGCGGGCAACGCGGTATTGACCTTCGTGGGCTGGGAGGTGGCGGGGCTGTCGTCTTATCTGCTGATCTCGTATGCCCGGGAACGGGCCGTCGCCGCCGAAAATGCCACCCGCGCCTTTGTCACCAACCGCTTCGGGGATGCGGGATTGATTTTCGGCATCGCCATGGCCCTGTCGTGGGGGGAGAGCGTGGAGTGGCCGGTGATCTTGCAGGCGGTTCCTCCGGCGGGCACCCCCCCCGTGCCCATCGTCTTGACGGGATTTTTGATCGCCGCCCTGGCCAAGTCCGCCCAGATTCCCTTTTTGGCCTGGATCGCCCGGGCCCTGGAAGGCCCAACCCCCTCCAGCGCCGTGTTCTACGGCTCCCTGATGGCCCATGCCGGAGCCTTTCTGGCGATCCGGCTGGAACCGCTGTTGTGGCGTTCGCCCTTTTTGATGGGCATTTTGCTGCTGCTCGGTTTGAGTACCGCCGTGCTTGCGGCGGCCATGGGACGGGTGCAGACCGATGTCAAAAGCGCGTTGATCTGTTCCACCCAGGCTCAGATCGGATTGATCTTTTTTGAATGCGGGGCCGGACTGTTCGAGGTGGCCCAGTGGCATCTGGCCACCCACGCCTCCTGGCGGTTGTATCAGTTTCTGCTGGCCCCTTCCTATCTGCAAAGGGGAGGCATGCGGGTTCGACCCGTGCCCGGCTGGCTCAAACACAATCCTGCCTTGCACAACCTGTTGCTCAATCGCGCTTGGTTTGAATCCCTGGCCGATGCCCTCGTCACCCGTCCCACCCTGGCTTTGGCCAGGGATGCCCGACTGTTCGAGGAGGTGGTGGTCAACCGCATCGCCGGACGCCCCATGCGGGAGAGCATCCTGGCCAGCCGCGCCGAATGGGCCGATCCCGAAGCGGTCGCCAATCCCGAGGTGGCCACCGCCACCCAGGGGCGGGGTCTGCTGGGTCGTCTGCTGGAAGGAGCGGCCCGCGCCTTGTCGTGGTTCGAGGAGCGACTGGTCCTCAACAGCAGTGGCGATGGCCTCATCAAGGCGCTGGCCTTTTTGGGGGGCTACCTGACCCGCGCCGAGACCTCCCTTGGTCAGCCCCGTTATTTGATTTTGTTGGTCGTCTTGACTTTTCTGGTGATTCTGTAGGGTGCCCCCATGGCTGTTGTGGACTCTTTTCTGCTCGGATGGCTGCAACTCGTGCCGGTCATCGGTGCGGTGGCCTTGCTGTTTGTCCGGCACAATCGATTGGCTTGGCTGATCGCGCTGGGCTGCGCCGGGGTCGAACTGGCCCTGGCTTTGTGGTTGAATCACCTGTTCGACCCGCAGCAATCCGGCTGGCAGTGGTATCGACGCCTGCCGGTGACGGATTGGCTGGTGCAGGTGTCGGGGGCCGACGGGATCACCGTTTTCTTCGTGCTGCTGACGGCGTTTTTGTCTCTGCTGGTGGTGCTGTACGGGGGATTGGTGCGCCATTTCACCCGGCTGCCCCGTTTTTTTTCCGTGGTGCTCGGCTGCGAGGCCGCCTTGATGGGGCAGTTCGCCGCTTTGGACCTGATGTGGTTCACCCTCATGGCCGGGTTGCATACCCTGTTCATCGGGTATCTCTTTTCCACCTGGTCCCTGTCCACCGATGAACGCTCCGCCATTCACCGTTATTATCAATTCATGGGTACCAGCCTGCTGCTGCTCCTGGCCGCCGCCGTCATGCTCGGCTGGAATCACGCGGAATCTGCCAAAGGCGCCTGGTCCTTTGAATTGACCCTCCTGCTCCAGGATGAACGCTCCTCCTATCTCCAGGGGGTGATCTTTTATCTGTTGTTTTATGGTCTGGCCATCCGGGTGCCCCTGTTTCCGTTTCACGGCTGGCTTCCCCAGGTGATGGAACACGGTACCGTGGCTTCGGCCATGGTGCTGCTCCTGGGCCTGAAAACCGGCATCTATGGCATGTTGCGCTTTTTGATACCCCTGTTTCCGGACGCGGTCTGGAGTTGGCGGGAGTATGTCATCGTCATCGCCGCCCTCGGCATCTTCTACAGCGCCCTCCTGGCCCTGGTGCAGACCAATCTGCGCAAACTTCTCGCCTATGCGGTGGTCAGCCATACCGGCCTGCTCGTGATCGGCCTGTTCAGTCTCCACCCCCATGCCTTCCAGGGAAGCATCATGCTCACCGGCTCCTTCGGGTTGGCCATCTCCACCCTGATGCTCATGGCCGGCATCGTCCATCAACGCATCCATGGCGTCTCCCTGGAGCGGCTCGGGGGACTGTTCACGCCTCTGCCCCTGGTGGGTGTGGCTTTTCTGGTGGCCGCCCTGTCGGTGGTGGGCATGCCCGGCACACCGGGTTTCGACGCGGTCCATCTGCTGCTGGAAGCCGCCATCGACCGGTTCGGCGCCCTGGTCACGGTGCTGGCGGCGCTGGGCAACGTGGCTGCCGCCTCCTGTCTGCTCTGGGCCTTTCAGCGGGCCTTTCTGGCCACCCCGTCTCCGAGTCTGCCTCCGGTCGCCTCCCTGCCACGGGCCACCTGGGCTGAAAAAGGATTGGCCGCCGTGCTGGTGATGGTGCAACTGGCCTCCGGATTCAACGCGGATCCCTGGCTCGATCTGGTCAAGAATGCCTCGCAAACCCTGGCCGCACCCTACCTGGAACGGGGAGAACGGCCATGACGCTCCTGGATCTGCCGCTGCTCTCCGGACTGATCGTCCTGCCCATGGCGGGGGCTTTGGGGGCCTGGATCGTGCCCAATGGCCGTCTGGCCCGTCGGGTCGCCCTGGTCTGTGGAACCCTGGAGCTGCTGTTGGCCCTGGCCGCGGTGGCGGCCATGGATTTTTCCCTCTCCGGCTTTCAACTGGTGGAGCGCCATACCTGGATTCCCACCCTGGGGGTCACCTATCTGGTGGGGGTGGATGGCCTCTCCGCCCTGTTTCTGCCCGCCAGCGCATTGTTGTTTCTCGCCACCCTGGTGGCCAGTTGGAATCTGGCCAATCGGGTGATGCCGCGCTTTTATTTCGCGTTGCTGCTGTTTTTTGAAGGGGTGACCATCGGGATTTTTTGCGCCCTGGATACCATCCTGTTCTTTTTCTTCTGGGAATTGACCCTGATTCCCATCTATTTTCTCATCGCCTTGTGGGGCATGGGCCCCAATCGTCGGCATGCGGCGGTCAAGTATACCCTGTTCATGCTCGCGGGGGGGGCGGCGTTGCTGTTCGGTCTGCTGCTCACCACCCTGGCCCATCCCGGTCCCCACACCTTCGACCTGACCCGCCTGCTGGCCGCTCCCCTCTCCAAAGAGGCCCAGTGGCCGATTTTCTTTTTGTTGCTGATCGGTTTCGGGGTCAAGATTCCCATCGTGCCGCTGCATGTCTGGCTGCCCATCGTGGCCATGGAAGGGCCGGTGGTGATCGCGGCCATCATGACCGGGCTGAAACTGGGGGCTTATGGTCTGCTGCGCTTTTTGTTCCCCCTGACCCCCCTGGTGGCCCGGGAACTCCATTGGCTGCTGACGGGCATCGCCGTGGTCACCATCGTCTATGGCGCCCTGTCGGCCCTGTCCCAAAGCAATCTGCGTCGCCTGCTGGCTTTTTCCAGCATCGGCCATGTGGGACTGGTGGTGTTGGGACTCTCCAGCTTCACCCTGGCGGGGGTGCAGGGGGCGGTGGCCCAGTTGCTCAACTTTTCCCTGATCTCGGGGGGGCTGTTTCTGTTGGCGGGATTCCTCCACCAAAGGCTCGGCTCCACGGATCTGATCCATCTGGGAGGCTTGTTCCGACCGTTGCCGGTGCTGGCGGGATTTTTCCTTTTTCTGGGGCTGGCCGGCATGGGCATGCCTTTGACCTCGGGTTTCCCGGGGGAGTTGTTGTTGCTGACCAGCGCGTTGCGGGACCATGTGGGTTCCGGATTGGCCGCTTTGGGTGGGGTGATTCTGGGAGCGGGTTATTTTCTGGGCTTTTATCGCAAGGCCTTTCTCGGCCCCCTGGGCACCCGCGTGCCCGGGGATCTGCCTGCTCTGCTGCCCCGGGAACTGGCGATCCTGATGGTGTTCGGGTTGCTGATTCTGGTGGCCGGCTGGTTCCCGGATCTGTTTTTGCTGGATCCCACCCGGGCCGCGGCTCGGGCATGGGTGGAGCAGGTGGGAGTTGCCACCGTGGTGCCCATGCGTTGACGAAAGAGCGTGCCGGAAGGGTGTCATCGTGGCGACTGGCCAGAAAAATCCCCCCGGTTGATGATCTTTGAAGGGAGAATCAAAGACCGTCAACCGGGGGGCGGGGAGAAAAGGCGGTTTGGATTGAAAACCGTGTGGCTTAGTGGACCGGCAACGCCTTGGCCAGGACACCGACTTCTTTGTGGATCGAACTCACTTTCACATCGGCTTCACGCTGGGAGGAGTAGGGGCCCACCATCACGTGGGTGTACTCTTTGCCGTTGATCGTGGAAACCTTGGTGTAGGAGGTGATGCCACGCTCCGTGAGACGACGACGCAGTTGGTTGGCGTTTTCCGCATTGCTGAAGGATCCGGCATTGGCCACGAACTCTCCGGCATGGGAAGCCGCGTTCTCTTTGGCCTTGGCGGTGGTGGTCTCCTTCTTGGCCGGCGTTGCGGCTTTGGCGACTTCTTTCACCGGAGCCTTGGCGGTTTCCTTGGCCGGAGCCGTGGCTTTGGCGACTTCTTTCACCGGGGCTTTGGCGGTTTCCTTGGCCGGAGCCGTGGCTTTGGCGACTTCTTTCTCACCGGAGCCTTGGCGGTTTCCTTGGCCGGAGCCGTGGCTTTGGCGACTTCTTTGACTTCCTTCGCGTCTTTGGCTTCTTTGGTCTCTTTCACCGGGGCCGTGGCTTTGGCGAGTTCTTTGACCGGAGCGGAGGCCTTGGCGATCTCTTTGATCGGAGCCGCGGCTTTGGTGGTCTCTTTGTGGACCGGGGCCATGGCCTTGATGATCTCTTTGGCCGGAGTCGTGGCTTTGGCGTGCATCTCCTTGGCCGGGCTCTCCTTGGAGGCCGTGGGTTTGGCAGCCGTCGCCGGTTGCTTGACCGCATTCTTGGCCGACTGGGGATTGGCCTCAGGCATGCTCACCGAACGGGCTTCGATGCCGGTGCGCTCCTTGATGGTGGCCACGGCCTGACTCGCCAATTCCGCATTGGCGAAAGGACCGGTCAGCAGATGATGCACCGTGTGGTTGTTGAGGGTGCTTTTGCGCAACCGTACCGGAATGCCCGCATCCGCCAGCTTCTTTTGGATCTTCTCCGCGCCCATGGCGTTGGAGTAGGATCCAGCGGTCACCAGGAAATGACCATCCGCCTGGGCCTGGGGGAAACCCGCCTTGGCTTCGGAGTGGGTCGCCGGAGCGGCTTTGGCGTCGGTTTTGGTCGCTGCGGTCGCCGCGATGGTGGCGGGCTTGGCATCGGCTTTGGTCGGCGCGGCCACGGCTTTGGCCTCGGCGGCGTGGGTCACGGCCTTGGGCGCGGGCAACGGGGCCGCCTTGGCTTCCGCTTTGGTCACGGAGACCGCTTTGGCTGCCGGAATGGCGCTCTCCGCCCCTTTGACCGGCTCGCTCTTGGCCTGGATCACCGGCACCTGACGGGATTCCTCCGCTTCGATCTTCGCCGGGTTGGCGTGATCTGCGGCATTGGCCGTCTCGGCCAGGGAGGGGGGATCCATCTCCGCGCTGATGGCGTCTTCCATCATCTCTTCGGTGGGTGTCGCGCCGTTTTTGGCGAGGGTCTCCCGGGCCGGATTCTTGTCGTCCATCCTGGCGGCTGCGGCAGGAGGATTCATCGGCATGGCCGTCGGGGTCGGGATCGTCTCGATCCTGGCGGTGGTCTGGGCGCTACCCTTGTTGAGTTCCGTTTCCGGATGGGCGGCGACGGGTTTGCTCTCCGCCTTGGGGGCGATGGCCGCCATCTGGGCGTGGGCGTTGGCACCGGATTGGGCCGGCAGGGTGATCGGATTCGCGCTGGTGCCCAGCTCGGCTCCGGCGATCACCACCGATTTGGTTTCCGTGGTCTGGGCCGTGGGCGGGGAGGCCTGATGCCAAACCATGATCGTGACCACACCACCCACCACGGCGGCGATCAACGCTTCGGACAGATGCTTGCCAATGCGCTTCCGGCGTTGGATGGTTGCCGCACGGCGTTGACCCTCGGTGGGCGCGATGAACACATCGGGCTTGGCTTGAGGGGGTTCTTGACGGGAGGGGTCCAACTCATTTGTGGCGCCGGTCACAGGAATTCTCCTTTGCTCTGTAGTCTTCAAATTGCCGTCCTTGGTATGTCGAGGCGCGGCGGTTGGGATGTGCAGACCTTTAGAGCAATTTGTGTGCCGTTTGAAATTGACGATACCCAGAAACGGGAAAAAACGTAACAAAGACGGTTGATTATGGGAGGTCAGTCCGGTAGTGCCGCGGTACCCGGGCACCCAAACGACACAAAACCTCATAGGGGATGGTCTCCATCCAGTCTGCCATCTCTTCGACACCGATGAACTCCCGGCCATCGGTGCCAAGCAGGGTAACCTGGCTTCCTGCAACGGCTTTTGGGATGTGGGTCACATCCACCAGGGTCAGATCCATGGAGATGCGGCCCACCACCGGAGCCCGACACCCCTGTGTCAAAATTTGAGCGCGTCCTTTCAACAGTCGCCCATACCCATCCGCGTAACCCACCGGCAGCAGGGCGATCCGGGACGGTTCCCGGGTGACAAATTCGTGACCATAACCCAACGGGGTGCCCGCCGGCACCTCGCGGATCGACAGCACATGGGTCACCCAGCGCACCACCGGACGCAGGCCGTCGTCGCGCCAGTTGCGGCGGGGATAAAACGGCGAGGCGCCATACAGGATGATTCCGGGGCGGCCCCACTCCAGACGGGCTTCCGGAGTGCCCAGCAGACCCGCGCTGTTGCCGATGGAGCGGCGCAAGGTCCGACCCCGTGGTCCCAGACCCTCCACCGCCCGCAGCAGGGTGTCCAACTGCTGACGGGTGGTGGCCTGGCCTTCGATTTCGTCCGCCCGGGCCAGATGGGACAGAATGGAATCCAGATGGATGCCGGGCAGTGGATCCAGGCTGGCCACCACCTCGGACAAGCGGTCGGCGGAGAATCCCACCCGTCCCATGCCGGTGTCGATTTTGACGTGGACCGGAATCGGCGGCGCGTGCGGCCCCCGCAGCCGGCTCAGGCGACGGGCCGCCTCCAGATCGAAGATGACCGGCTCCAGATCCAGGGCGCACACCTGATGCTCCAGACCGGGAATGAATCCGGACAATAAAATGATGGGCAATTCGATGCCGGCGGCCCGCAACGGGATGGCCTCTTCCACCATGGCCACGCAAAAGCCGTGGGCGCCGGCGGCTGTCAAGGCCCTGGCGACGGGGACCGCGCCCAGACCGTAGGCATTGGCCTTGATCACCGGATACAAGGCGCAGCCCTCCCCGGCGCTCTGCCGGGCCACGCGGAAATTATGCACGATGGCCGCAAGATCGATCTCCAGCCAGGTGGGGCGTCCGGGAGGATGGGGAGTCATGGGGTTCAACCTCCGTGGCTGGCCATGTATTCGGTCGAGGCGTGGTTTTCAAAGCGGGTGTACTGTTTCTGGAAGGTCAGCCGGGCCGTGCCCGTGGGACCGTTACGCTGCTTGGCCACGATCACCTCCGCCAGACCCGCCAAGGAGGGATCGTTTTCCTTGTAGACCTCCTCCCGGTAGACGAACAGCACGATGTCGGCGTCTTGTTCGATGGAGCCGGATTCCCGCAGATCCGACAGGATCGGTTTTTTGTTGGGGCGTTCTTCCACCTTGCGGGACAACTGGGAGAGGGCCAGAACCGGAATGTCCAGCTCCTTGGCCAATCCTTTGAGTCCCCGGCTGATTTGGGAAATTTCCTGGACCCGGTTTTCCAGATCCCCGTCCCCTTGCATGAGTTGCAGATAGTCCACGATCAGCAGTTGGATGCCCTTTTCCCGTTTGAGGCGTCGGGCCTTGGCCCGCAGCGACATGATGGACAGGGTGGGGGAGTCGTCGATGTAGATGGGCGCCTGGGAGAGTTCCTGGGCGGCGTGGACCAGTTTGTTGTAGTCCGCGTCCTGGATCCGACCGGTACGCAGTCCCTGGGCGTCCACCCGGGCGGTGGAGGCGAGCAGACGGGTGGCCAACTGCTCCTTGGACATTTCCAGGGAAAAGACCGCCACCGGCGCGCCGTGATCCAGGGCGGCATTGGCGGCCATGTTCATCACCAGGGTGGTCTTGCCCATGGCGGGACGACCCGCCAGAATCAGCAGGTCGGATTTTTGCAATCCGGAGAGCAGCCGGTCCAGATCGGTGAAACCGGTGGAAACCCCGGTCACCAGTTCCTGACGGGACATCAACCGTTCGAGCCGCTCGAAAATGGGAGGCAGGATGGTCTTGACATCGGTATAATTGGAACGACGCTTGGCCCGGTTCTCCCCCACCGCGAAGATGCGCTGTTCGGCGGTGTCGAGCATGTCGTCCACGGTGTGGGTGGAGTCCCGGTACACCTCGTCGGCGATGGAGGAGGCGGCGTGTACCAGGGCACGCAGGATCGCCTTGTCCCGCACCAGATGGGCGTAGGCCTTGGCGTTGGCCGTGGCCGGAACCGTGTCGATGAGACGGGAAAAGTAGCCCGCTCCCCCCACGGATTCCAGTTCGTTGTGTTTTTCCAGATATTGTTTGAGTATGACCGGATCCGCCGGATCCCCCCGGTCCAGGATGGCCAGCATGGCCTGATAGGTGATCCGGTGGGCACCGACATAAAAATCTTCCGGCACCAAAATATCCGTGACCTGATCCATCACCGAGTTGTCCAGCAGAATGGCTCCCAGTACCGATTGTTCGGCTTCGTGGGAGTAGCTCGGACGGCGGGTGGGGGAGGAGGGACGCGACTCGGGATCCGGGGGTATCATGGAGTCGTCTGGCGGGGGTGCGTCGTCGTCGATCAAGGAGGCCTCCGGGCGCTCATCGTTTTGGATTGAAACCATCTTAAAGAAAGGTTCCCATGATACCACCTCGGACCGGTCCGGCATAGGAAGCGCATCCATGGACAAAAAACCCGATCACGCCGGACTGCATCACGGTCATCGTCAACGGCTGCGGCGTCGTTTTCTGGAGGAGGGACTCGAAGGATTCGAGGACCATCAGGTGCTGGAGCTGTTATTGTTCAACGTTTTGCCCCGTCAGGACACCAACGCCCTGGCCCATCTGTTGTTGAAGCGGTTTGGGGGATTTTCGGCGGCCCTGGAGGCCGATCCGTCGGATCTGGCCTCGATTCCGGGCATGGGAGAGGTGGCGGCGACTTTTTTGTCCCTGATTCCGTCGGTGACCCGGCGTTATCTCGAAGATCAGGCGGGCCGGGACAAGCCTTCCCTCAACGATCCGGACAAGGCTACCGCCTATGTGCGCGCCTTGACCGCCGGACGTACCGAGGAGGTGTTTTATGTGTTGTGTCTGGATCAGCGTGCCCGTTTGTTGTTTCCGGCGTTGTTGAGCCGGGGCACGGTCAACGAGGCCCATGTCCATCCCCGGCAGGTGGTGGAGGTGGCGTTGCGTCACAAGGCGGTGGAGGTGATCCTGGCCCACAATCATCCCTCGGGGAATGTCACCCCTTCGGCGGCGGATCGCCATCTGACCAAAATTCTGCTCCATGCCCTGACCCCCATCGGCGTGCGGCTGGTGGATCACCTGATTACCGCCGGGGATCGTTGTCTGAGCATGGCCAGAGAAGGGATTCTGGGGCTTTAGCGGGGATGGGGGAATCCGGTTTTTTTTGGTTGCAACCGGGGTGAATTGCACGGATCATGAGATTTCGTGTATCACAGGCTTTCGTGATGGCGCGGGTTTTAAGAGACAACCAAGGAGAGGGGGTATGGCGGACGATCAGAACGGGGTATGGGTGGTGCCGCAGGATGTGGAACGCCTGCTCGCGGAAGGCAAAAACCTCAATACCCGCGACGCCGAAGGGTGGACACCGCTGCATCGGGTCATCCAGGAAGGGGATGTGGCCCTGGCCGAGCGGCTGCTGGAGGCCGGAGTCGAGGTCAACGTGATCGATCCCCAACGCTGGACCCCATTGCATTGGGTGGCGGTGCGGGGTTTCGCCGGTCTGGCCCGGCGTCTGCTCGCCCTGGGGGCCGACCCCAACGCCCGGGACCGGGACAAGGAGAGTCCCCTCCATTGGGCCGCCTCCTGGGGTCATCAGGAGACGGTGCGGATTCTGCTCGACGGCGGCGCCGAGATCGACGCCCGGGATCGCCATGGGGAGACCCCGTTGTTTCAGGCGGCCCAGGAGGGGGATGTGGAGATGGTGGAACTGTTGATCGCCCGGGGGGCGGCGGTGGATCCCCGCAATGTCGATGGGGGACCGCCCTTGCATTGCGCGGTGTTTTACGGTCAGCCCGCCGTGGCCGAATGTCTGTTGGCCCACGGGGCCGAGATCGACGCCCGCAACAAGTTCGGCAAGACCGCGCTCCATTTTGCCGCCATCCGGGGCCGGGTCGATGAGGCGGAACTGCTCCTGGCCAGAGGTGCGGAGATCAATGCCAAGGATCTGACCGGTCGCACCCCCCTCATGGCGGCCCGGGAGAATGGTCGGGACGATATGGAAGTGTTGTTGCAGGAGCAGGGGGGAATTTAGCGTTCCGTTTGCTGGCCGTTTCGGGAAGATTTTAGAAGGATTGCCGGTTGGGACAGGTGGGATTCAGGCAGTCGGCATACAGGGAGAGGGCGTGATCCTGTACCGCGAATCCCCGTTCCCGGGCGATTTCGGCTTGACGGTTTTCGATCAGGGGATCCACGAACTCCTCCACCCGACCGCATTGCAAACAGACCAGATGATCGTGATGCGCGCCTTGATTCAGCTCGAAAATGGCCTTGCCGGACTCGAAGTGGCTGCGGGACAACAGGCCGGCGTGTTCAAACTGGGTCAACACCCGGTAGATGGTGGCCAGACCGATCTCTTCCCCGTCGGCGAGCAGACGTTTGTAGACATCCTCGGCGCTCATGTGTTGGCAGGTATCGGACACGAAGAGGCGCAAGACTTTCATCCTCGGTGCGGTGGCCTTGAGGCCGACGTTTTTGAGATCCTGGTTCATGTCCATGGTCCCTCCACAGGCTTAGTGCTTTGTCTTTTGTCAGGAATTTTCCCATCCGCGCGTCAAAAACGCAACCGGCATTGTATCGTTCGGAACAAATGCTTGAACTCCCGCCCTGACCGCACCATAATCGGGGCTGAACGGGGGAAAAAGGACGATTGTACGAACACTTTATCCATCGCGTAAGGAGGTTTTTCATGATCCATGCCATTGTGGCGCTGTTGATCGTCTTGGGCGGCCTGTTGATGCCGGCCACGGCCCGCGCCGACCTGCTGCTGTTGGTGCATGGCTATCTGGGCAGCGCGGCCTCCTGGGAACAGGGGGGCGTGGTGCCGGTGTTGACCACCCATGGTTGGGAACGGGCCGGGATTCTCAGGGCCGGTCCCGGAGGGGTGCAGGAGATTCCGGCTCCGGGTCGGATGGCGAAAAACCGCATCTATCTGGCGGAACTCCCTTCCATCGCGCCGGTGAGCGTCCAGGCGGATCATCTGGTTCCCGTGCTGCGACTGCTGGCGGCGCGTCACCCCCGGGAACGGCTGATTCTGGTGGGTCATTCGGTGGGCGGGGTGGTGTTGCGGCTGGCCCTGGTGCGGGGTGATGTCTCCAATCCCGCCGCGTTGATCACCATCGCCTCTCCCCATCTGGGCACGCCCCTGGCGGAGCAGGCTCTGGACGCCACCGACGACTGGGGACCGGTGGAGGTGATCAAGGATTTCTTCGGGGGTGGCGGGTATCAGACCCTCAAGGTCTCCCGGGGGCTGTATCTCGACATCGTGCGTCAGCATCCCGGTTCGTTGCTGTTTTGGCTCAACCATCAGCCCCATCCGGATATCCGTTATGTCTCCTTGGTCCGGGGCGGACCCATGGTGATGGGGGATATCCTGGTGCCGGGGATCAGCCAGGACATGAACAACATTCCGGCCCTGCGGGGACGCCGGGTTTCCTCCCGGCTTGCGGGCCAGGGGCATGAGCTGGTCTGGCCCGACGGCCATATGCTGGCTGCCGTGATCCAGGAGTTGGCCCCATGACCACCCACGCCGTTTGGCAGCATCAACACCGTTTCGGTCTGGACGAAAAACAGGCCGCCGAAAACCGCACCCATTGGGTGATCGGGTTGACCATGATCACCATGATCGTGGAGTTGATCGCCGGTTATCTCACCGGCTCCATGGCCCTGACCGCCGATGGCTGGCATATGGGCACCCATGCCGCCGCCCTGGGACTGGCCGCCTTTGCCTATGCCTTTGCCCGGCGTCACGCCGACAATCCCCGTTTCACCTTCGGTTCGGGCAAGACCGGACCTTTGGGTGGTTTCGCCAGCGCCGTGGCTTTGGCGATCGTTGCGTTGTTGATGGCGGTGGAATCCTTTCAGCGTCTGCTCTCCCCGGTGAGTGTGGAGTTCTCCACGGCGCTGCTGGTGGCGGTTTCCGGTCTGGTGGTCAATCTGGCGAGCGCCTGGCTGCTGGGGGGCGCCCATGATCATGGGCATCATCATGGCCATGGACACCATGACGATCACGACCATGACGATCACGACCATGACGATCACGACCATGACGATCACGACCATGATGATCATGCCCATGACGATCATGCCCATGACGATCACGACCATGATGACCATCCTGTCGTGCATCAGGACCATAATCTCAAGGGGGCCTATTTGCATGTGCTGGCCGATGCCCTCACGTCGGTGACGGCGATTGTGGCCTTGATCTGCGGCATGACCTTGGGGTGGGTGTGGATGGATCCGTTGATGGGGATCATCGGTTCGGTCGTGATCGGCGTCTGGTCTTTTGGTTTGATCCGGGAGAGCGCCAAGACCTTGTTGGACGCGGAGGACAATGGTCCGTTGCAAGACAAGGTGCGCCGTCGTTTGCTGGAGCATGGGGAGTGTGAAATCGCGGATTTGCATCTGTGGCGGGTGGGGCCCACCAGTCACGCCTGCATCGTGTCGCTGATCACCCACGATCCCCAGGGTGCGGATCATTACAAATCCTTGTTGCGTGGTATCGGCGGTCTGGATCACGTCACTGTGGAAGTCAACCATTGTCGGGTCTGTCCATGAATCTTCTCGCCATCATTCCCGCCCGTTGCGGAACCAAGAACAATCCGGGCAAGTATCTTCAGGAACTGGCCGGCAGACCTGTGATCGTCTGGTCCATCGAACACGCCTTGAGCTGTCCGGCGGTGACCCGGGTGGTGGTGGCCACGGATAGCGAGGAGATCGCCCAGGTGGCCCGCATGGCCGGGGGATTGCCCATGCTGCTGGCCACATCGCTGACCCGGGAGGGTACCCCTTTGGAATCGGCCCTGGCGCCCATTCTGGAGGAGTTGAGCAAAAAAGAGGGGTTTCATCCCGATGCGGTGATGATTCTCAATCCCAATACGCCGTTGCGTTTGCCTGGACGGGTCACCGCGGCCATCTGGCAGTTCGAGGCCGAGGGGGCCGACTCTTTGGTGAGTGTGTGCGCCACTCCGGCCTTGTTCTGGACCAACGCCCGCCATCCCCGTCCCGGTTATGATTTGCGCCACCGTTCCCGTCCCCAGGATCTGGGGGAGGACGGGCGGAGCTATCGGGAAAACGGTTCCATCACCATCACCCGCGCCGCCTTGTTGCGGGATTCTCGCAGTCTGGTGGGGGGCAGGGTCAGCCTGTTCATGATGGACGAGCGGGAGAGTCAGGAGATGGATGCGTTGGTGGTTCCCCGTCTGGCCGGAGAGTGGAGCGGAGAACGGGTGGGTGCCGAGACCGCCCGGGGCAATCCTTTGGAGTGGATGGACGCGGTGGTGTTCGATTTCGACGGGGTGTTGACCGACAACCGGGTGTTGGTGAGTCAGGATGGTACCGAGTCGGTCTATTGCAGCCGGGGGGATGGCATGGGGTTCGACATTCTGCGCTCCGCGGGCATTCCGGCCTTCATCATGTCCACGGAGACCAATCCGGTGGTGAGCGCTCGTGCCCGCAAGCTCAAATTGCCGGTCTTCCAGGCGGTCAAGGACAAGGGCGCCTCATTGGAGGCGTTGTGCCGGGAGCAGGGATTCAAACTGGAGCGGATCGTTTTTGTCGGCAACGATGTCAACGATCTGCCTGCCATGCGTCTGGCGGGATTTTCGGTGGCGGTGGCGGATGCGGTGCCCCTGGTGCGCAAGGCCGCTTGGCGGGTACTCAAGACGCCGGGAGGGGCGGGAGTGGTGCGGGAGTTGATCGAGACCGTGCTGGGCATGCCCGACGCCATACCCTGAGATCATTCCGGTTTCGGTATGCTCCACCAACGGGGTCCAGGGGCCATTGGCCCCTGGTGGAATCCAAGGGCGAAGCCCTTGGGACTTGTCGTGTTGAGGCGCGCTGCGCTTTTTTCGCAAAAGACGCGAAAAAAGCTGGTTTGAAAGCGCGCAAAGACAAAGACAAAGACAAAGACAAAGACAAAGACAAAGACAAAGACAAAGACAAAGACA